>JAJYKO010000052.1:0-8542 GCA_021788565.1 Chloroflexota bacterium | reverse complement strand
AAAGCAGCGGCCAAACCCGCGGGGTCTTTCGCTCATGGTCCTGTCCTGATGCGTCCGGGCACCTCGAGACCCCGCGGGCTGCATCACGCCCAGCGAATGGTACAATTCGTGCACCCTTCGAACTGTGCCGCAGATTGGAGTCGTAGCTCGGGCGATTCTCGGTGGTCCTTCGAGCGACAACCCGCAACCCGATGCCGCCCGAGAGCACGGAGAGGCCGATGCCTTACAGCGGACCTGAATCTCTCGATAATCCAACAGTCGCCAACGGCTCCGAACCCGTGTCGGGCAGTGTCCCGTCACGAGAGGTGTGCCAGGTCGGAGGGTCAAGCCGTGCGCCGGAAGACGTCGTGGCCCTCGTTTCCCCGCTCCTGATTAGCCTGTCGGAAGCGCTAGACGGCGTGCCGGTTGCCTCAACCATTCCAGGGATCCTGATGGGTGAGCCATTCGGACGAAGCGAGGGTTCTGTGTTGTGTGCCCTGACTCCCAGGACGAGGGAGCGAGGCCTGGGGGATACGCTCGCACGAGTTGCGGTGGAGGCACGTAGCCGGATTGGTCCGAGGGACAACGGCACCGCCTATCAGTCTCGGGTCGACACCGTCGTGCAGGTAGACGGTGCTGAGCGGCAGCTCTTCGCGTGGCCCGTTCCGTACGACGGCGACGATTTTGCGATTCTGGTGGCGCTAGGAGAGGGTCTGGCCCCGCTTCCGGAAAAGAAGGCGGTACTGGCCGAGGGTTTTGTGAAGGCCATCGGCGCTGGGCTGCGGGTGATCGGCAGCCACGGTAGAAGGGTTCGAGCCGCCTCTGCTCTGGTAGAGGTGGCGAGGACGGCAGGCTCCACCCTGCGGCTCGAAGAAGTGCTGGACCTGGTTACCGAGCGCACGGCTACGCTCGTAGGAGCCGACAGATGTGGCCTCTGGCTATTGGAGAAGGACGGCGTAACCCTTCGACCGTCCTCCCTTTATGGGATGCCCCTGGACTTCGTTCGCCACTGGAAGGTGGCCGGCATTCCCCTGGAGTCCGAGCCGCTCTCCGAGAAGGCAATTCGATCCGAGCAGCCTGTTCTAGTGCTTGACGCGCTCAACGATCCCCGCACCGACAAGGTCGCGGTCAACTTTTTCGGCGACAAGACGATCCTGGTGCTCCCTGTGATCGCTCGGGGCCAGATTCAGGGAACCCTGTTCATCAACCACGTCCGCTCCCACCACAATTACACCCAGAGCGAAATCGAGACCGCCACGGCAATCGCGAGCCAGGCCGCCATCGCCATACAGAATGCCCGCCTGTACACCGAGGTCGAGCAGTGGAGCTCGCAGCTCGAGCGGCTGCAATCCATCATGGCCAAGCTGAGCCGCTCCCGTAGCGTGAGCTCCATAGCCGGGATAATCGCCGACGAGTTGCGCAACCTGGTCAGGTATGACAACTGTCGTGTGCTGGTGCTTCAGGAGGATACCAACGAGCTGGTTCCCCTGGCTGTGGTGAGCTCAAGCCGCGAGTATCCCGTCGCAACGCTGGAATCGCTGCGCATAGCCATGGGCCAGGGCATCACGGGTTACGTTGCCCAGACCGGCATTCCACTGATCGTCGACGACGCCGCGAGGGACGCCCGCGCCTATTACATACCCGGTACCGAGGTGGTCGACGAATCGATGCTCGCGGTGCCCATCAACTTTGAGGGTCGGGTAATCGGCGTGATCACACTGTCCAGGTTGGGCATCCACCAGTTCAGCGAGAGCGACTCGAGGCTTCTGGAGATCTTCGTCTCCGAGGCCGCCATCGAGTTCGAGAACGCCCGCCTCTATCAGGAGACCCAGAAGAAGAGCCGGGAGCTTCTAGCCTCATTCCACCGGGTCGGCGACGCTCTCGCGGCGGGACTGGACCTCAACGAGACCCTGCAGATCATCACCCACATGGCCGCCGAGATGGTGCGTGCCAGGGGATGCGCCATTCTGCTGGTGAACGAGGCGGATGGAGACCTGGTGTTTCGCGCGGCCAAGGGGCTTCCGATCGAGTTGAACGGCAGCACCAGACCTCATGCAGGCCGCGGAATGTCCTGGGAAGTGGTGAGGAAAGGGGAACCCTACCTGGTGCCGGATCTACCCGTCGTCGCACGGCCAGAATGGATGAACCAGCCAGGGGCCGAAGATCTGCGCTCCTATCTGGGCGTTCCCCTCGTTCTCGGAGGGCGGACCATCGGCGTTCTGGCCGTTTTCGGCAATCGGACCGACCAGTTCAACCAGGCGGATGTGGAGTTCCTTTCGTCTTTTGCCCATCAAGGGGCTATCGCCATCCGGAACGCTCAGCTGTTCAGCTCTCTCCAGGAGCGCGTTCGGGAACTGGCAGGACTGGCAGAAATCTCCCACAGCGTCGCCACGCTGACTAACCTGGAGGATACCTACAGGGAGCTATCCAGGTCCATAGCGCAGCTCATTCATGCCGATAGCTGCGTGCTGTTGCTGGCAGACAGGGATGAGACCTTGATTCCCCAGTTTCCGGCCTACGGTTTCTCGCCAGAACTGCTTTCCGAGATGAGGTTCCAGGTCGATGGCGCAGTTGAACAGAGTGAAGGGGCCTTCTGTCCTGCCCAGTCGGTGGATGGTCTGGTAGTCACCTGCGCAGGACAGTGGACGCATCAGCCGTGGCTGGTGGCGCCGATGCGCGCCCAGGACAAACTCATCGGAGCAGTACTGGTAAGCGGACGGATGGTCTCGGCATTTAACGAAAATGACATTCGACTCTTGACGATACTCTCGGCCAACGCAGCGGTCATAGTGCAGAACGCCATCCTCTTCCAGAGCGTGGAGAGCGAGCGCGACGAGTTGGATGCCATCATCAGCAACACCTCCGACTCCATCATCATCCTGGACCAGAACAACTGCGTGACCCGTATCAACCCGGCAGCCGAGACACTGACCGGCTGGCATGCGCCCGAAGTGGTAGGACAGCCGTGCCAGGAACTGTTCCTTGGCCAACTGCCGGCATCTGGAAAAGGCGCCGAGGCGACGTCCAGCATGCTGCAGGTGGTGGAGAAGCGACAATCGATTCCATACTTTGAGGCGGTGGTGGTCACGAGGGAGGGCGAGGAGCGAGATGTGGCGGCAAGCTACTCCTATGTCCATACGGTCGAGCGGGGCGAGGGTATGGGAGTCATCATTGCCACCGACATCAGCCGGCTTCGCGAGGTGGAGCGGATGAAGTCGGAGTTCGTTTCCATGGTGTCCCATGAGCTTCGAACTCCGCTGGGCCTTATCAAGGGCTACGCGTCGACCCTGTTGAACCCCCAGCTTAACATCGACGACGCCACAGCTCACAGATTCCTGATGGGGATAGATGGGGCTTCCGATCGGCTTGCCAAACTGATAGAGAACATCCTCAGTGCCTCCCGGATGGAGTCAGGTCTGTTCAAACTGACCACGCAGGAGATGGACATCTCCCAGGTGGTAAGCAGTGCAGTGGCAACGGCTCGCTCTACGTCCAGAGGACACGAGATCACCCTGGAGATGCCGGACAAGCCGATCCACGTCGAGGGAGATCGAGTTCAGATCGAGTTGGTGATGGACAACCTCGTCGGGAACGCTATAAAGTACTCGCCGATGGGCAGGCCGATCCACGTGGAGGTACACGAGCGAGGCTCCGAAGTGGAGGTGAGAGTTACCGACGAAGGCATTGGGATAGCCGCCCACCATCTTCCGCGGATCTTCGACAAGTTCTACAGGGTCGAAGGCGGCTACAGTAGGAAAACACCCGGCAGTGGGTTGGGCCTGTACATCTGCCGAAACATCATCGAGGCCCACAGGGGACGCATTTGGGCAGAGAGTACCCCCGGGCAGGGAAGCGCCTTCACTTTCGTGCTTCCGATCTCGCAGTCGCAGCAAGCGGAAGGTCAGGGCGACGCGAAGTGAGCGGACGACGGGTTACGGACATGGGTCTTCCGATCGCTGGAGAGGGGGAGTAACCGCATGGATAAGTGCTGCATTCTCGTGGTGGACGACGAGCCGGGAATCGTGGACATCGCCAAGGCCAATCTGGAAGGGTACGGGTACGATGTGATCCCTGCCTACGATGGCGAGCAAGCCTTGAGGATGATCGAGAGTAAGAAGCCCGATCTGGTAGTGCTCGACATACTGATGCCAGAAATGGACGGCTGGGATGTCCTGGAGCGAATCGAGTCCCATCCCGAGTTCTCCGGCATCCCCGTCATCATGCTGACCGCCCGAGCAAGCGACGAAGATGTCCTCCGGGGCCTGGAGACCGGGGCTGTAGAATACATGACCAAGCCGTTCTATCCACAGGATCTGGTGGCGGCTATCAAGATCAACCTGGATGTCTTCGATCCGCAGCTGCGTCAGCAGCACAGGCGGTTGCTTGCCGAGAAGCGCAGGCGGCTCATTGCCGCCCGCCGCGCATAGCCGGGAGATTGAGTTATGGCAAATTCGCGTGCCCTGGTGGTCGAAGATGAGCCCGAGATGCTCGACATCATCAGGGTCAATCTGGAGCAGGCTGGCTACGATGTGGTACCGGCCCGAGACGGTGTGGAAGCGTACGAGGCACTGGAGGCCTCGGAGCCTCAAGCAGTGGTGCTGGACCTCAACCTACCCAACATGTCGGGGTTCAGGTTTCTCAGACTGCTAAGGCGCAATCCCCGTTGGAAGCAGATCCCCATCATTGTGGTGACGGCTTTCGCCTTCGAGGAGGTGGAGGATATCGCCGGGGAGGGGATAGACGGCTTCATATCAAAGCCTTTCGATCCCTCGGAGTTAGTGGGAAAGCTAGAGTACGTGCTTTCCAGGGAGAACCGAGCCGCCTCCGCGTGACGAGGGAGAGTGGGTGATCAGGGAGACGGGGGAGGGCTGGAGTGCGGCACGTCAGCGCCGCTTTGACGCAGGCACGTAAGTGCCGTCCTCCAGCACCTCCGCTGGGGCCAGGGGATGACGGCTTCCGAAGGGGCCGGGCGGCGCTCACGCGCCTTGCCGTATCACCCGGGCAAAGCGGTGCTGACGCACACGCACTCCAAATCGGTCCCCTCACCCACTCACAGTCGAAGCTGGCCCTTATCGATCAGGATCTCGCCGTCGAGTTCCAGCGTGGGCTTGCTCATGATCAGGTCGTAATGGCTCTTGGCCTTCACCACGCCGCCGAGGGTTATGTTGGTCCCTGTGCCGATGTGGATGCTGCCAAGCACCCCCTCATCCTCCAACATCAGCCCTGTGAACCGGCAGTTGGGGTTCATCCCAATACCCATCTCGGCGACGTTGTAGACGTTGGGGTCGGCCTGCTTCTCCCAGGTGGCCTTCAGGGTTTCCACCTGCGCGGGGTCTCCACCTTCGACGTCGACAATGAAGCCGTCTTTCACCGTGAAGCGAATCGGCTCTTTTAGAAGGCCGATACCCAGGTAAGGAATGCTCGCATCGGCCACCACGACGCCGCTGGCGCTGCCCTCGATGGGCGAGAAGTTCACCTCCGCCGTGGGGGCGGGCGAAAACTCCCCTGGTCCGACTACGCACGGCATCACGTTGACCCGGCGCCCTTCCACCCGAAAGGTGAGGTCCGTCCCCTGGGCGCTGGTGACGTGGGCGATCTTCGCTCCGGCCATTCTGGCGCCCACGGCCTTGCAGGTGACCTTCACCTGGTCGAAGTCGGCCTCCAGTCCCCCGTGAACCATCATCTCTTCGGTCACGGCGGTGAGGACAATTGCCCGGCTGCCCGCCGCCACGGCGTCCTTGACTGCCCTTGTGTGGGTTATGGAGATAGAGACTGCGCTGAAGATCACGTTGGCGGCCTTCATGGCCTCGGCCACCAGTTTCGGAGGCTCTGTCGAATCCGAGGATCGTAAATCGATGATGGTGATTACCGCTTCCGCGCCTCTCTCTCGCACGGCAGCCGCGAGTGCGTTCGCAATGGAGGTCATCTTCGGGTCGGTGACAATTAGGACGCCCTCGCCCTCTCGCACGTTGGTGCACTGGCCGACGAGCTTCCTGGCCGCCGGCATCATGTCCGACTGAGCAACCATCTCTCCCCCTCTGCAGTAGGATGATCTCGGCCCTTCAGGACCGAAGTCCCGCTTTCTCACTCATCACTCATTGCTGGACCGCGAGTCGTGGAATGGTGGAAGACGCTTTTGGCATCACCGCGACGGTGGCCGCAAGACCGTGGCGCGCGAAGGCGCTCTCCACGGCCGGCTCCAAGCGCTCGTACTGCTCGAACATCAGCCTCTTCCCAAGCTCTGGAGGCAGCCTGTCCGATACCAAGAGCACTTTGGCCCTGGCCATGCTTCGTGTCAGGAGGAAGGCCTTGTGGTCGCCCATGCGGAATCCGGTCCGCCGGAACCGCTCCATGGCTTCCTGCGGCGTGGACACCGCCGCCATGAATTCCTCGAACCGTTTGTCGCCGGAGCCTTCCGGGCACTCCGCCACAAGTATGATAGTTCCGCCCTCACGCACCGCTATGGCGGCATGGGCGACTGCCTTCTGCGCCTGGTAGACCTCGAGATCTTTGGGGAAACCTCCTGGAGAGGCTATGACGATGTCGGAGAGTTGAGGCACTGTCACCTGTGCCAGCCGAGCGCACAACTCCACGCCCGTGCGCTCCGTCTCGCTGGGAGGACCCGCGAGCACCGCGGAGATCTGCTTCTCATTGTTCAATATGACGTTGAGCGCCAGGTCCGAACCCACCATGCCGAGGATCTCCTCGATCTCGGCCCTTGCGGGATTGCCGTCGTACACCCCGAGCTGCGATCGAGGATCCAGGAGCAGGGTGTGGTTACCGGCTATGGTCTCTTCGCCGGCGAGCCCGATCGACACGCTCTTGGCGCCCCCGGTGAAGCCGACAAATTGATGCGGCTCGATCATGCCGGTAAGAACCCGGATCTGGCTATCCACGTACCGCCTGTTGATCCAGACGGGCGTGCCCCTCGAGGTCGTGCCAACGCGGACGAGACTAATCCGGTCGTTGGCGTCGTGGACGGCCACTCGATATCGGCCGTAGACCCGCGGACCCAGCAACGCCGGCAGCTCCGACTCGCGGGTAGGGCGGTGCAGGCCGGTGCCGACCAGGATGGTGATGCGGTCCCGGCTGATTCCGGCCGACTCCATCCGATCCAGGAGCGGCGGTAAGATCGTGGGGTTCGGAACGGGTCGCGTTCCGTCGCTCACGACCACGACAGCCTGTCCTGTACCGGGGAGAGGGTTGGCCGCGAGGGCGTTATCCAGTGCCTTCGTGATCTCCGCGGCGGGATCCTCGACCGCGGGTGCCAGGGCCGGTTTCAGGATGCTCACGCCTGCCGTCTCGGGCAGGCGAAGCGAGAGTTGTGTCTTGCCATATGGAAGAGGTACTTCGACCATTAACGCTTCCTTGCAGCCATAAAATGGGCGTAGATGAAGGATAACACGCACTTTCGGACAGGACAATCGTTGACACCTAGCGATATAGCTTCCTATAATCCGTCCAGTGGAGGATAAGAAGGATGGGTCTAGAAGATCTATTGATGGCCGACCTCAAGGATGCTATGCGCAACCACCAGGAGGTCAGGGTCTCGGCCATCCGGATGGCTCGGTCCGCTGTCAACTACGAGGCCGTCGAGAAGCGCAGGCCGCTGGAAGAGAGCGAGGTCGTAGCCGTAATCTCCCGACAGATCAAGCAGCGCCGCGAATCGATCGAAGCGTACTCCAAGGGCAACCGCCCTGACCTAGTAGCTAGGGAGCAGGAAGAGCTTGACATTCTGCTTTCCTACCTGCCGCGACAGATGTCTCGAGAGGAGATAGCCGAGGCGGCCAGGGGCGCGATCCAGGAGCTGGGCGCCAGCACTCCCAACGACTTCGGTAAAGTGATGTCGAGACTGGCTCCCGCGCTTAAAGGCCGCGCGGATGGCAAGGTCATAGGTGAGGTCGTGCGTGAGCTTCTCTCCCAGTAAACGCCTCTTAGCCTCAGCCAACCCGAGAAAGCGGTTCTAGAGTGGCCTTCAGAGACACCCAGGTGACCAACGCCCGACCCAACTTCCATAGGCAACGGGTCGTGTGGCTGGGGTTGTTCCTGATCGGATTGGTTGGTTGCCTCACCTTCATTCTTACCGTTCACCTGCTGCCCAGCCGGTACGAGCTCCACGAGGGCGACGTCAGCTCGCAGAACATCAAGGCCCCGAAGCGCGTCCAGTACGTGTCGGCCATCGAGACCAAGGCCGAACGCGAGCGTGCCGCCAGTGCCGTTCAGGACGTGTACGTATTCGACCCCGGCGTGGCTTCCCAGCAACGGGACAAGCTAGCTTCTGCCCTCCAGATGGTTGGAGCTACCCGCATCAGCAGCGGCATGACGCTCGACGCCAAGAAAGCCGCGATCCGCAAAACAATCGATACGAACCTCTCGGACAGCGACGTCTCGTTGCTGCTCGGAATGGACGACGTACAGTGGCAGCTACTCACTGCCACCGCCCCGAAGGTCCTGTACGACTTGCTCACCGAGAAAGTACCCGCGGACAGACTGAAAGGCCTCAGCGCGGAGTTGCCTCCCAGACTCTCCGCGATCACCGGCGACCAGGAGCGAGCCCTGGCGG
>JAJYKO010001094.1 GCA_021788565.1 Chloroflexota bacterium | reverse complement strand
TGCTGCTTTTTTCTCCCAATTCTGACTGCGGTGCCTCGATTCGACTTGCCTAGCGTAAGCCATAGTGTATAATCAGATGACAGCCTTGCTTGCGAGGGACTCAGTTCCTTTCGCGATGCAGGGGCGACGTTAGCTTCACTTCTTGATTCACACGGGCAGCACCGGAGCAGTTGTGTCTGCCCCTCCTCAAATTCACACAGATCGAGGCTAGGCTTGTGATGCGTTTGCGCAGGTTATGGGGCAACAAACGATTTACCCTGTTCGTGGTGGTCGGATCCCTGGTACTACTCGGACTGGCAGCTGCTTTCACCGTTTATACACACGATGGAACCAGCATTGAAGTCGCTCAGACACCACGTGCAGTTGACATTGACCAGCTTGCCAACATGGCGAGGGACGGCAACGTGCGGAGCATCGTGCTCACCGGCGACATCGCCACGGCTACGCTCTCCGACGGGTCCACCGTGGTCACACGGAAGGAGTCTCAGGCGTCGATCCTCGACACACTGCGCAGTTACGGGGTCTCGGACTCCCGCCTCCGTGCCATCAGCCTGCAGGTCCAGGATCCCGTCCCCGCCGCGAGTCCGGCGGGCACGTGGGTTGTGATAATCATCAGCGTACTCTCGATCGCGTTCATCCTCGGGTTGGTTTTCTACGTTTCCAGGAGCGGCGGAGCCGGCCGGTATAGCTCCTTCACTCGCAGCGGGGCGCGAATGTTTGGACGCTCCGTCTCTGAGAAGGTAACTGTCGCTCCGTCTGTTACGTTCGATCAGGTGGCCGGAGTCGACGAGGCCAAACAGGAGTTGACCGAGCTGGTGGACTTCCTCCGTGAACCGGAGAAGTTCGCGGCGCTTGGCGCGAGCATACCCAAGGGAGTGTTGCTGGTGGGGCCGCCGGGCACCGGCAAGACGCTTCTCTCCAGGGCCGTGGCCGGGGAGGCAGGAGTTCCCTTCCTCAACATCAGCGGCTCCGAATTCGTGGAGATGTTCGTGGGCGTCGGTGCGTCCCGCGTGAGGGATCTGTTCGCCCGCGCGAGGCGAGTCGCCCCCTGCATAGTGTTTATCGACGAGATCGATGCCGTAGGGCGGCATCGCGGGGCAGGGATGAGAAGCGGCCAGGGTGGGCACGACGAGCGCGAGCAAACCCTGAACCAGATCCTCGTGGAGATGGACGGCTTCGACGGCCGCACCGGTGTCATCGTGATCGCCGCCACCAACCGCCCCGACGTGCTCGACGAGGCTCTCCTTAGACCAGGCCGGTTCGACCGGCAGGTTATGCTCGACAACCCGGATATCAAGGGCCGAAAGGCCATCCTCGCCATCCACTCGGCTGGCAAACCCCTGTCGGACGGCGTTGATCTGGAAACCGTGGCCCGCCAGACGCCAGGGTTCTCCGGGGCGGACCTGGCCAACCTGATGAACGAGGCGGCTATCCTCGCCGCGCGCCGGAACTTGCGCTCCATCGACCAGACCGAGATCGAAGAGGCAGTGGATAGGGTGATCGCGGGTCCGCAGAAGAAGAGCCGGGTCATCAGCGAGCGCGAGCGAAGGGTCACGGCCTACCACGAGGTCGGGCACGCCCTCGTCGGGATGTCACTACCCAACTGCGACCCCGTCCACAAGGTCACGATCATCGGTCGGGGAAGGACCGGGGGCTTCACCCGCTTCCTGCCGGCTGAGGATCGCTCGCTCTGGGCACGTTCCCAGTTCCTGGATACCCTCGCCTCCATGCTCGGTGGACACGCGGCCGAGGAGATAATCTTCGGTGAGGTTACCACGGGTGCGTCCAACGACATCGAGCGCGCCACTGAGCTGGCAGAACGGATGGTGTGCCAGTATGGGATGAGCGATCGGTTCGGACCGCTGGCGCTGGGCAGGGCCGAGCCGGGGAGCCAGATTGGGCGCGGCGGTTTCGAGCAGAAGACCTTCAGCGATGACATGTCACGAGAGATCGACCAGGAGATCCGCCGGCTGATAGACGACGCTCGGGCCAAGGCGATGGGAGTGCTGAGCAGTCGAAAAGACAAGCTGGAGCAGATCAGCCAGCTGCTGCTTGAAAAGGAGACGCTGAGCGGGGAGGAGTTCAAGGAACTGCTCGACGCCTCGCGCGCCGGCGCCGTGGCCCCAACGATCGAGATGCCCGTCGCGCAGACGGTCGCGGTGCCGGTCACAGAGCAAGTGCTCGTCGCCCGCGAGAGCAGGTCCAAGTCTAGACTTGCGCCGGTCGTCGCGAGCGCGCGCCTGGCGAAGAGGTTGCGTCTGCGCCCGAAGTCGGTGCTCTCCGCGGTGGGAGACAGGCCAGGCAAGCTGTACCGCAAGGCCACCGCGGCGCTGAAGCCCGAGCCCAGGCAGGGCGATGAGCCTGATGGCGCCGGGCTGGACATGGCGTAGACAGGAACGCCCGGGTTGAGGCCAACCCGGGCTCCTTCATTCCAGGCAATACGTCCAGGGTACGATGGCCCCGGCTCACACCGGCGTCGCCGCCACGTAACTGCCCGCGCGAACGACCCCAACTGCAACCAGGCGCTCGTTGACCGCCATCTCGCGTCCGTCCACGTCCTGAGCGGTGAAGGATCCCCTCTCGAGGCGCAGCACCGTGGAGTCGCCTGTGCCTCCCACCTCCAGCCGCCCCAACTCGCTCCGACGAAGGGCGGCAGCGGGTCGAACGGTCATTCGAGACAGCACGTC
>JAJYKO010000051.1 GCA_021788565.1 Chloroflexota bacterium | reverse complement strand
TATCCACACGAAGGGGTCGAGACCAGGCCGAAGCCCGCAGCTAGCGCCACACACCCACCGACATCACAATCGACCGCCGGCCGTGAACGCTCCGCTTGCGTTCACACGCGCAGCGTCGTCACCCAGATCACGAAACACCCCCCGGTTCCTCATCAAGGAACCGGGGGGTGTTTCGTTTCGCCGAAGTCCGGTATCATTGCGGGACCACAGGCGAGCCCACTCATACGTTGCCCCGACACACCGGTGTGATGACGAAGCGCTCGCTGGTATCATATAGAAGTAGCAAAGACGCAGCTGAGGACGACCGTGACGCAATCCGATAATACGCGGCCAGACCAGTTTGGCCACGACTTAAATCTCCCCATGGCCTATAGACGAACTAGGTCCAGAAACCGAAGCAAGCGGTGGAAGGGGGGATTCCTATTGGTCCTTGGGATCGGGGTTTTCATGGCCTTCCGCACCCTTCCGGGGCACGGAACGGTCCCGGCTACTCCCGCCTCTCTCACTGCCCAGCAAGCCGCGGTTGTGGCTAGCACGACACTCACCCCGACTTCGCTGCCAGCTCTTGCGACCACACCCCAACCCTCTCCAATAGCCGATTCGGTTCGCCCCATCTCCGGGGTAGTCATGCCGAAAGTGGTGGACCACGCCGCGGCCCCTCTTCGCAAGCCGGGCGCAAAAGACCCCAACCCCACCACCGATCATGTCATTGTCGTCGACGGTGCGTCTGGAGCTATCCTCTTCCAGCGAAATCCATTCGAGCCGGTCGCTCCCGCGAGCCTGACCAAGATCATGACCGCTATCGTCGGCATCGAACACGGCAATCTTTCGGATCGCCCCAAGATCGACGTGGACGCCCGTCAGATGCCAAACAGCAGCTTAATGGGCCTGCAACCGGGCTTCGACGTGACCTTTCAGGACCTTCTGTACGGACTGTTGCTTCCGTCAGGCAACGATGCAGCTCTCGCAATCGCGCGGTACGTGGCCGGTAGTGACGACAAGTTCGTGGGTCTGATGAACGAGAAGGCCCGGTGGCTGGGATTGAGGGCTACTCATTTCGTCAATCCGCATGGACTGGACGCTTCCGGCCACTACTCCTGTCCTTACGACATGGTTGTCATGGCCCGGTACGCCATGCAGTATCCCATCTTCCGCCAGATCGTGGATACGAAGGACTACGAAGTGAAGGGAAGCAACATCGACTTCACTATCTACAACGTAAATCCGATACTCACCTACCCATGGGCCATAGGGATCAAGACGGGCCTGACAGATAGCGCGGGCAGGGCACTAGTTGGGGCAGCGACTCGCGGCGGGCATACGGTCTACGTGGCGTTCATGCGGTCCCAGGCCGGCGACCTCGTCGACGGGACTCTTCTGTTCGATTGGGCTTTTGACTCGTTCACCTGGCCCAATCAGGGGACTCCCTAAACGAAAGCCAAGTCTGCGCCGAAGTAGGGGCGGCCGTGGGGCCGCCCCATACCAAACGAAGGGCGGGGTTAAGAACCCCGCCCTTCGTTTGGAACGACCGGCGACTGCCTCTCTCAGGTTGCCTTGCTCTCCTCCGATGCCTGCCGGCCAGGGACCGTGTCAGTCCCCGCTGCCGCGGGCGCAGCATGCTGGCGCTCGAGGCCGAACATCCAGCTGGATGGCGAGAGACCGGCGATGACCAGCATCCGCAGGAATGTCCTCGTGATGGTAACGGCAGAGAACATGCTGGTGATGACACCCAGGGCCAGAGTGAACGCAAAACCCATCACCAGGCTGGTGCCGAAGGTAGAGCCGAACCAGAACAGGATGCCGCAGGTAATCAGGGTCGAGATGTTGGAGTCTCGGATGGACGACCAGGCGCGGCTGAAACCGGCGTCGATCGACGCTCCCAGCGTCTTGCCCGCCCGCATCTCCTCCTTCATCCGCTCGAAGATGAGGATGTTGGCATCCACCGCCATGCCAATCGACAAAATGAAGCCCGCGATGCCCTCGAGCGTGAGGGTCACCGGAATCAGCGAGAACTCCGCGAGCGTCAGCGTCGCGTAAATTACCAGGGCTGCCGATGCCACCACGCCGGGCAGTCGGTAATACACGATCATGAAGAGGACCACCACCAGGAAGCCGAGTGCACCGGCCACAAGGCTCATACTCAGCGAGTTGCTCCCCAGGGTCGCGCTTACATCTTGCTGGTCAACCACCTTCACCGGCACCGGCAGAGCACCAGCGTTCAACTCGATCGCCAGATTTTGGGCTTGAGCCAGCGTGAAAGTCCCCGTGATCTCACCGGAACTGGAGATCACCGCCTGGACAACCGGCGCGGATATCAGCTGGTTGTCCAGGAAGATACCGAGGGGCTTCCCCAGGTTGCGCTTGGTGATCTGCTGGAACAGGTTGGCACCCTCGCTGTTGAACTGGAACGTGATCATGGGAGCGCCGGTCGTGGGATCGAACGCCACGCTGGCGTGCTGGAAGTACTGGCCCGTTAAATCGAGCTGCTTGCCATTGGAGCCTGTGGCCTGAGCCGGCACCCATTGCGACTTGCTGTTCTTGTCGGTAACTAGCTCGCGGAAGTCCAGTTGAGCGGTCTGACCTATGAGGCTGACCGCCTGGTTGACGTCCTTAACGCCTGGCAGCTCGACGATAACGTGGCTACTGCCCTGCGCCTGAATCAGTGGTTGGCTGACCCCGAGGGCGTTGATGCGTCGCTGGATGACGAGGATGACGCCCTGGAGCGCGTTCGCGCGGTCGCTGGCGGCTACCTTCGACATGTCCGCTTGCAACAGCAGGTTGACTCCTCCAGCCAGGTCCAGCCCGAGTGGGAAGCCCTGCCGATTGAACGACCAGCTGCCCACCTTGAGGTGCACTCCTCCAGCCTGTGGAACAATGGCCCACAGTGCCAGGGAGAACAATACGAGGATACCTGCAAAAGTCAGTAGTACTCTTCTTCTCATCCGCGCCACCGCCCAACCGGTTTTCGAGCCCGCGGCAACAGGGGCAGGGCTTGGATTCGATTGGCCACTGTCTCGGGTAGCGGACTCCTATTGCTTACTTTACCACGCAAGAACCATCCCAAGCTAGCTCGACATAATCTCTTTCAATCAGTGTATGTTCTTGGATACCTCCTGCAGCGCTCGTAGTAGCTGGGTGTCGTGACTGGACTGAAGCTGCTCAGGAGTCATCCCTGTTTCCTCTTCGGGGAGCAAGGGCACAGCACCATTTGGCAGCGATACCTGAATATTGGGCGTAATGCCATGGTGCCATATCTGCCTGCCGTTAGGGGTGAACCACTCCTCGGTTCCAAGGAGTATCGCGGACCCATCGCTCAGTGGGAAGGTGGAGAGAACGGTGCCCGTACCGAAAGTGGTCATTCCCACCAGGGGACCGCGTTTGTGATCTTGCAGAGCCCCTGCCACAATCTCCGCGGAGCTCGCGGTGCCCTCGTTTATCAGGACCGCCATCGGCAGATTTGGCGCAATCCCTCCAGGCTTCACTGGATAGGGGGTGCGCTTCCCTTGGGCGTTCTGCTCCAGCAGCACATTCCCGCTCGTAAGGAACTGGCTCGCCACCCCAATCGCTTCGTCCCGGTACCCGCCAGGGTCGTTGCGGAGGTCAAGCACTATCCCCTTTATCCCCTTTGACTGAGCGTCCTGCAACGCCTTTATTAGATCCTGGGTACAGCCCAAACCGAACTGACTGATCAGTACATGGCCCACGGCAGTCCCCGGGAGCTGAGCCCAGGTCACGCTAGGCACCGTAATCTGGGCACGGACGACGGTGATATTGGTGAGCGTAGTCTGGCCCTTGTGAAGGACTGTCAGGGTAACCGAGGTTCCCGCAGGCCCCTTCACCAGGTTCACGATCTGATCCAGGGTAAGCCCTGTGACCGTCTGGCCGTTCACCCGGACGATGGTGTCGCCGGGTCGTATGCCCGCTTTCTGGGCAGGTGAACCTGGAATCGGCGCCACTATGGTTGGCTGGCCGTTCTGGGTCGACAGCTCCGCCCCAATGCCCTGCAGATGTCCAGCCAGAGACTCATTTTCCTGTTTCAGTGCCTGTGGAGAGAGAAAACGCGTGTGCCCTATGTCCCCGAGGGAGTTCAGCATGCCCTGGGTAGCTCCATAGGTCATCTGCGTGGAATTGATAGCGGCTCGATCCACATAGTATTGTTGGACCAGATCCCACGCCTGCCAGAAAATGCTGAAGGTCGAGGCCACGGATTGTGGCTCGTAGTAGGTGGCACCGGGGACGAGATCGGTCCGGTCGGCAGCCACGCCTCCCACAAACCCTGCCCCCAGCAGCACCAGCACCGCCGCAAATAACCGCAGTTTCATGCCGAGGCTTTTCAGCACCGCACACCTCGATTGGATACTCTGAAGCGCAGTAACGACAAGAATGATGATGCAATCCTAGTGCCAGCCCGCTGCCACTCTGTGGCCCTCTCTCGGCGCATGCACTTGGCCGCGAAAATGCGATTCAAGCCATGGTCGATGTCCAGGGAGCAATGCTTCAGCGGTGGGTGTCCGGAACCGCACACTAAAGCTCCGATTCCGGGAAATCGAAGAGTGGCGGAAGACCGCGCTGAGGAGGTGGCGTTCATGCATCATCTGTTTCTGCTGCTGACACTGGTAGGACTTAGCCTGTTCCTCTTCTTGCCCTGGCCGCTGGCGCTGGCCGCCTGTGTGCCGCTTGTGATCCTCTCCTTCGTGGGCTACTCGATAGGTTCACAGGCCGGGCACCGCCCGGTTGTTACCGGGAAGAAAGCGATGCTCGGAGATGAGGCGGTCGTCCTGGCAGTGTCCGATGGGAAGACCGAGGTTGCGTACCAGGGGGAAATCTGGCGGGCGGTGTCTTCGTGGGAGCTGCACCAGGGGGATCGAGTGATCATTCTGGAGGTAGATGGACTGACCCTGACAGTGGCACCGTCCCTTCAGCGGCAGCTGTGACAGGGCCGCCGGTGCAGATCGAGTGGCCGCCGCAAAGGTTGACCGCCTATCTGATCCAGAAGATGCTGAAAAGCAACAGGAAGAGAACCAGCAGCGTGATGGCCACGTAGAGCCTGTCACCTTCATACAGGAACACCAGTACTGAGACTGCCACGCGAAGAACCGGAGTCGCAATCAGCAACAGCGCCCCAAGCTCGATCACGGCGAATGGCTTGAGCGCAATGGCACCTTGGACGACCCCTGCTATCGTGCGAGGGAAGATCACGGAGCCCTGCCGAGCCAGCAGCAGCTGGGGATCGAGGGTCTCGTGATACCCTGTCTGGCCGGTAATGGCCATAAGCAACAGCCCGAAAACCAGGACCGCGGCGCTAACCAGGACCCCGGTTATGAGCAGGGTGGAGATCACCTCGGCCATGGGGTTTTCAGCTTTGTTTGCGGCTATCGGCCGCTTTGGCTCGTTCACGTCCGCACCCCGAACCCACGCAGTATCATCTCGATAGCAATAAGCACGAGAATCGGCACGAACACTTTCCGAATCGTCGTATTCCTCACTCGAACCAGTATGCGCGTTCCCAGCGCTGCCCCTGCCAGGATTCCCAGAGCCACCGGAGCTGCTATCAGAGGGTGCACGTAGCCGCGACTGAAGTAGATGCCCGCGCTCGCGGCAGCTGTAACCCCGATCATGAAGTTGCTGGTGGTCGTCGAGACCTTCATCGGAAGCCTCATCGCTGTGTCCATCGCGAGTACCTTAAACGTGCCGCTGCCAATCCCCAGTAGACCGGATATCAGTCCGGCCACCCCCATCATGCCGAAACCCGCGGGCACGCGCGTGACTTCGTATTTCACAACCCTGCCGAGCACCGCGTCATAGTAGCTTGCCGACAGCCGAAGTCGCTTTGACCAAATGTCGCTGACCACACCCTGGGGGAGTTCCTCACCGATGTGCGCCACAAGTGGCAAGGCCGATATGATAAGGACAGTGCCGAAAAGAATGTAGAGAATCGTGGGCTGCACCGCTGCAGCTAGCAGAGCTCCTACGATGGCGCCGGAAGTAGTGGCGATTTCGAGGAACATCCCAGCACGGAGATTCGTGATTTCGTCGCGAACGTAGGCTGCTGCCGCGCCGCTCGAGGTCGCAATCACCGATACAATGCTGGCCCCGATAGCGTAGTGGATGTCCACGCCAAAGCCCACCGTTAGAAGCGGGACGATCAGCACGCCGCCCCCCAGACCTACGAGGGCCCCGATGACGCCGGCGATCATCGAACCCACCAGGATAATCAGTTCATACTCGAGCAATCACGCAACTCCTCGCACAGTGGTCTTGCTTCGCGGAATCCCCGGATCTGAGAGGTGCTCGCACCACGAGAAGCGGCGCCAAAGGCGCCGCGCCGAGGATCGATGAATCCAGCGCCGTAGAAGCACAGCCCGTGCCACCTGGCCGTCTCGCCAGGGCTCTTCGGCGGACTAGCCATCTCAGGCGCCGGCTAGTCGTCGGTGCTAACTGAGGGGCAAATCTCGCTGATTGGGTCCAAAGTAATAGTACCATATCCGCTCCGCCTCAGGCACCCCGTCGCTCACCCATTGTTACCAGTGGCCTGACTCTCGGTACGGGATCTGCAATTACGTCGTTTCCGTGGAGTGACGTTCCCCACAGTCTATCCTACTATCCTGGAAGGAGAATGCCATCGGTGAATGCTGACTTGAAGCGCGCCATCGCGCCCACCTTCGTATCGCTATTCCTCCTCATCGGAACCATGGCCTGCAGTTCCACGACCGCGCCATCGTCGCAGGCGACAGCGGCGCCTTCGCCCACCGTCGGCCCGACCGCTCAGGCTACGAGCTCTACGGCCACCAGCGCTCAAGCCAATCCAAGCGCCTCATTCGTGACTGCCATCCAGCAGGTGGCCCAGAAAGTCAAGCCTGCCATCGTCCAGATCACCTCCACCCAGCAAAGCTTGAGCGCCTTCGGGCAGACGGTCCCAGCAACTGGTGTAGGCTCCGGGGTGATCTACGATTCCCAGGGCCACATCCTCACCAACGATCACGTCGTATCTGGTGCTACAAGCCTCAGCGTGTCCCTGCCGGACGGCCGCTCGTTCCCTGCCAAGCTGGTTGGAGGAGACCCTCAGACCGACCTGGCGGTCGTGCAGATCCAGGGGACGAACCTTCCGGTGGCCCAGCTTGGAGACTCAGGGCAGCTCCAGGTAGGGGAGTGGGTGGTAGCCATCGGTAACGCCCTGGCCCTCCCGGGTGGCCCCACCGTCACCCAGGGTGTGGTCAGCGCCCTGAACAGGACGGTTCAGGAGCCGCCTAGCCAGACTACCGGGCAGGCCGGTCCCTTCCTCTATGACGTGATCCAGACCGATGCCTCCATCAACCCCGGCAACAGCGGAGGGGCCCTGGTGAACCTCCAGGGTCAGGTGGTGGGGATCAACACCTTGATCGCGGGGACAGCTGAGCCTGGGGTGCAGGCCCAGGGAATAGGCTTCGCCATCGCCATCAACACGGCCAAGCCTATAGCCGACCAGCTTGTCGCCACGGGCAAAGTGGTCCATCCCTTCATCGGAATCGGTTACACGGATCTCACCCCCTCCCTGGCCAGGCAGCTCAGCGTACCTTCCGGCACCAAGGGAATAGTGGTGGCCCAGGTGGTGAGCGGCTCGCCCGCGGCACAGGCAGGGCTCAAGCAGGGAGATGTTGTTACGCAGGTGGATGGCCACGACATAACCAGCGATTCCACGCTGGGCAAGTACCTGCAGAGCAAGAAGCCTGGCGACGTGATCACCCTCACTGTCCAGAGGGGCTCGCAGAGCTTGCAGGTGAAGGTCACATTGGGAACGATGCCAAGCGGCGGGTAATATCTGCAAACCTCCGAGGTCTCCAAGACCTCGGAGGTTTTTCCCTAGATGAGCCCACCCTCGACCTCCGAGGTCTTCAAGACCTCGGAGGTCTGGTTTGTGCGTTTCCTGTGCCTTTAGGGGGGATGTGCTCGAGGTCGAAGAGACGCCAGGATCGGCAGCCCGACTCAACACGCGGAGCGGCGGAAACCTGGTCAGAGCTCATCTCAAGGAAGGCAGGCAACTCGATATGCGTACCAGGTGGTATGGCAGAGATACAGAATTGACGGTACGGATGTTCATCACCATGTTCCTCCTCTTCGCCGTGTACCTCGGATTCCTCGCGGTGCTCTGGGCGGCCGGAGTAAGCTATGTCTCGCTGTTAGTGATCGCGGTCATCTTGATGGGAATCCAGTACTATTTCTCCGACCGGATCGTCCTCTGGTCGATGGGGGCACGAATCGTCTCGCCGGAGGAGGCGCCCCAATTGCACGGCATTGTCGACAGGTTAGTAGCCCTCGCGGACCTGCCCAAGCCCAAAGTGGCCATAGCTGATACCGATGTGCCCAACGCGTTTGCCACGGGGCGGAGCCTTAAGAACGCGGTTGTGGCGGTCACCTCAGGGCTGATGCGGCGGCTGGAACCGCCCGAGTTGGAAGCGGTGATTGCTCACGAGCTCACGCACGTTAAGAACCGCGACGCCATGGTGATTACCATTGCCAGCTTTCTCTCGACCGCGGCATTCTTCATGATGCGAACCCTCATGTGGGGTAGCTTGTTTGGGTTCGGCGGCTTCGGTGGGTACGGCGGCGGACGCAGGCGCGGCCGCGGCGGGGGCGGATACATTATTTTCGTCTACCTCGCGGCGCTGGCCGTCTGGGTGATCAGCTTCTTTCTGATCCGAGCGCTGTCTCGATATCGCGAGTTTGCCGCCGATCGAGGTTCCGCCATCATCACCGGAGCCCCGTCTCAGCTGTCCTCGGCATTGGTAAAGATCAGCGGCACCATGCAGAGAATCCCGCAGCAGGACCTTCGCCAGGTTGAAGGAATGAACGCATTCTTCTTCTTCCCCGCGATGTCGGGTTCATCTCTATCGGAGCTCCTGTCCACTCACCCGTCGCTGGAGCACCGATTAGCGCGGCTGAGTCGAATGCAGCAGGAGATGGAGCGCGTAGCATGAGGATCCTGGACATCCTTCTCGGACGGACACAGCCGGTTCAGTCGAAGCTGGAACGGCTCTTTGCGATCTCCACCGCTTACGTCACTCTGACGGCGGAACTTCAGCTGCAGTCCAGCAATCGAGCGGGCGTCTGTTTTCGCCCGCTCGAGTCTGGTCAGTTTGAGGGGCTGCAGCCGGAACTGGAGGGGCTGCTACAGATCAGCGGCCGGGAAACTGGGGCGAAGATTCAGACGCAGATGGACAGCTTCGGTTTCCAGTGGGTCACCCTCGACGACCCCGAATTCGAGGACCTGGTCACGACGATTCACCTGGTCAGCATGACTCTTCAAGAGCATGGGTTCGGAGATCAGCTGCTCGCCGCTGTCTTCAAGTTCTCGGATAAGGGGCGTCCCATGTATTGGATATACAATTATAAGCGGGGTACCTATTACCCCTTCGTGCCCCAAGGGCAGTCGAGGGAGCGGGAGAACGCCACGGAACTGCGGTTGATGGCAGCCATGCAGAAAGAGCTCCCGATCGAGCCCGAGCTGGAGCGATGGTTTCCGCTGTGGGACATACCGCTTTAGGGCTGCGGCAGTGCCCCGTCGACGGCGAACAGGCGCCTCGCCTCCTCCAGAGAGGTGTCCGGTGGCGGAAGGATCAGGTCAGACTCGACAAGTTGTCCGGTCGGGACCACCTTCCCACCCTGCCGGACTATGCCTACCAGGTCCGCCAGCAGTCGCGAGAACGCGACCTCGTCGTTGTCCTGCACCGCTGCCATCAAGTGCGTATCGATTTCGTTGATGCGCTCCACGGTATCGCTGTCAACGTCATACTGGCCCTCGGTAGATATGCGGACTATCATTGCCCCTTCCCCTCCGTGAGCTGCTTGGGCTTGGCCGGTCCTTGCAGGCTAATCTGCTGCTTCATTTGTTCCAATTCCTGGTCGACGTTCTGGTTGGCCGTGAGCTGGGATAATTGGCTCTCCAGGGCATCCTGGCTGCCCGTTACGTCCTCCAGAGTCCCACCCGCCACGAGTTCATCGATCGCCCCAGCGCGTGCCTGCAGGGCCTCGGTCTTCTGCTGGGCTCGGTCGACCGCCAGACCCACGTCCGCCATCTCCTCCGACAGCCCCGTGACCGACTCCCCGATCTTCACCTGGGCCTCGGCAGCCGAGTACTGAGCCTTGATGACCTCCTTCTGGGTCCGGAACGCCTCGACCTTTGTGGATAGCCTCTCCTCCACGGCGACAAGCTTCTCCTGTTGGTCCTCCAAGTCGGAGATCTGAGAACTGAGACCCTGAACCTGTGAGATCGCTACCTGTTTTCTCTGCAGCGCCAGACGCGCCAGGTCTTCCCTTCCGGCAGTCATAGCCTGACGGGCCTGCCCATCGAGTTTGTTCGCGTTGTCTTGAAGCGTGGCCGCCTGCAACTCCAGGCGCCGTCTGGAGGCGACAACCTCGACGATTCCTCTCTTGACGTCTTGGAGATGCTCCAACTGCTTCTGGTAGGCGTAGTCCATCGTCTCCCTGGGATCTTCGGCCCTATCCAGAAGATTGCTCACCTTCGACTTGATGACGGTCGACATCCGAGATATCAATCCCATGCTTCCTCCTTCACTCGGTTGCAGCGTGAACTGCACAACGTATTCTTGTCAGGCCCGCATCGGCATCTATCTGCGCGACACAGGCTCCAAACGTCAAGTGTGAAGGCAGCTTTCATGCCTCGTGTGAGCACGGTTCATGCTAAAAAACACGATGTCCCCATCCAGTTCGTTCAGACGGCGACAAGGAGGAACCGGCAACCCATGATCCGCAAGAGCGGTGACAATCATGCTGAAAAGACCAGCCTCGGGGCGGGGCGGAGATGGTGGGCACCGCTGCGGGCTCGAGCGAGTCGAGCTCTTCCTAGTACTGTCCGAGGCACGCTTCTTTCCCTCTTACTGGTCGTCTTCGTGCCCATTCTTCTGGTGGTGACAAGCAACTTCTACGAGAGATTTCAGGAGCACCAGGCAGCGGTGCTTCAGAACAGCGTTGCAGTTGCCCACGCGGTGGGGATTACCTTCGGCGATTTCGTCCGAGATGTCCTTCACGAGGAGGTTGCCATCGGGGCAGTCTTTACCTCCCCAAGCCCAGTGTCCTCGGCCGAGGAAAACCGGCTTCTCGTGCAGAGCGCGCAGGGCTACGGATCCGTCCTTTCCTACAGCTGGGTAGACCTGCAAGGTCGGGTAGTGGCGTCCAGCGATCCTAAGATGGTTGGCGTATCCGTCGGAAATGAGGCTTACTTTCGGGCTATTCTCGGAGGGAAGGAAACTACCGTCAGCAACCTCTTCCAATGGACAGCAAACGGTCAGTTGACCTTCGCCATTGCACGTGGTGTCACAGACAGCAAGGGCCACCTGCAGGGAACGGTGATGGCACTCGTGAACCCGCTGAACTTGAGCAGCGTGCTTCAGGTCCAGAAGTCGGCTCAGGAGAACCTCAGCATTGTCGATAGCCAGGGTGTACTTGTGTACCGGGACCCATCGGTTCAACTCTCCCTGGCAGAGCGTCACTTGACCGCGATCCAATCTGTCATGGCCCCTGCGCTGGCTGGAAAGGACGTTGCCACGAGCTTCAAGTCGCCGGTCGACGGGAGCCATCGTCTCGGAGCCTTCGTTCCCATCGCCGGCCTGGGCTGGGTTGCGGTGGCGAGCCTGCCGTGGACCACTGCAATGGCCCCAGTTCTCCAATCGCTTTTCCTCGACGGAGTACTGCTCGTCCTCGTCGCTATGGCGTCTCTCCTGGCGGCACTCGCCATCAGCCGGCGCATCTCCTCACCCATCAGCCGCCTCGAGGAGCACGCGCTGGAAGTCGGCCGGGGGAAGCTAGATCGTCAGGTGGACGTGCACGGGCCGAAGGAGTTGGAGGATCTGGCCAGTGCGTTCAATCGCATGGCCTCGGAGATACGGCTTCGAGAGCAGGAACGCGAAGCCTACATCCACATGATCTCCCACGATCTCCGAACGCCGCTCACCGTGATCCTGGGCCAGGGACTCATGATTCGAAGCGCCCCCGACAGAGTTGAGATGGTACGCAAGAGCGCCGGCGCCCTCGTCACCAGCGCCGAGAGGATGAATGCAATGATCCAGGATTTGGTCGACTCCGCGCGACTAGAGTCCGGGCAACTCCGGCTAGACCGCAGCGCGGTGGATCTACGATCGTTCATCCTGGACCTCAAGGAGAGATTTGGCGGCGTGCTCGAGTCGGACCGGATCAAACTGGACTCGCCTCAGAAGCTCCCGATGGTCTTCGCCGACGAAAACCGTCTCGAACGAATCATGACAAACCTCCTGACCAACGCCCTCAAGTACGGGGAGCCCGGTTCCGACGTCAAGGTCGCTCTCACTCAGGCCGATGGGGAGATCGTCACTTCGGTGTCCGACCGAGGGCAAGGAATCCCTGTCGAGGAGCTACCGTATCTCTTTCAGCGCTTCCACAGAACACGCGAGGCACGGCAGCGGCGCGAGGGCCTCGGACTCGGCCTCTACATAACCCGCCTTCTGGTCGAGGCTCATGGAGGGCGCATCTGGGTCGAGAGCGAAGTCGGAAAAGGCAGCACGTTCCGCTTCTCGCTGCCTGTCGCGGAGTCCTCCCATGATTCTGAGAGTGAACCCGAATAGCTCTGCCTCCTCAATGGTTCACAGTGTGCGCAGCTTGGGGGGGCATGGACCGGCCATGATCAACCAGGCACGAGGTCCGATGATCGAGGCGCTCCGGTCCGCCCTCGGCGCTGAGGGCACGTTGGTCATGCCTTCGTGGACAGGAAACGACGACGAGACCTTCGACAGCTATCTTCGCCTGGCTCTTCTTACTAGGCCACAGGAGTCCCTGTGGGTCTCGCGAGCCTGTCAACCGGCTTGGCCATGTCTCTCAACCGCTCTGCGACTCCCAGAACGGCGCTGCTCAGCTTCGGGTGCAGCGGCCCCAGCACGGCAACCGCCTCACCGTTGCGGACCACGACGAACTGCTCCCCTCGGCGGACACGATCTACTATCTGCGGCAGGCGCGCTGCCAGCTCAGCTTCGGTGATACTCGTCTCCATCGTGCACCTCCCACGGTACAAGGCACGCAGAAAGCGCGCCACCCCCGGCGCTGGCACCGACCTTGCATATTACACGCGTTGTTTAATACACTCGTGGCCATGTCGCTTCTAGAGCAGCGACGTACCTGTTGCGCACGATCATCCGTATTCTCCGCGATTTCGATTCTCTGACCGAGGTCCTGACACACTGGAGCCTCGCGGGCGATGTCGCGGATGCCGACAGGCCAAGCCCAGGTGGAGGAGGAAAACAGATGAGTATGACACCAAGGCAACCTGGGCCCCCGAGTCAGCGCAATTCGGGCGGCCAGCAGCAACCACCCCAAAGTCGTTCCCTCTTGCCATGGTGGGGAT
>JAJYKO010001093.1 GCA_021788565.1 Chloroflexota bacterium | reverse complement strand
GAATCGTTCCACTAGCTCAGCCAAACGCCGGCAACTCGCGGAGGAGAGGACCCCATTCGGGGGCAGCATCGCCCGCACCGTCACGCACGCTTCGCCGGTAGTGGAGACGTGCCTGTAGACTCCGGGTCTCAGGCCCTCATGCCGGATCCACTTGCCTTCGTTGCGAATCAAGAGGCCCGGCACCTGTTTCCTGGGATCCGGCATGAGCCCCGCGGGCAACCGGCCGCTCATCGTCCCCTCGCGGGTTCGGTCGCTGGCCACACCACAAACATTTTCTGAGCGGGATCCTGCAGTATGGCCGGGTCCGGCTCCAGCTCCATTAGCTCGAGCACGGTTTTCAGCCCCATCCTCACAATCATATCACCGACTCGCTCCTTGCGGCGTCCATGGTCGGCGTAAAGGTCCAGGAACCGTCTGTACACTTCCAGGATCTCACCATAGTCCGGCGGAATCGCGGGAATGAAAGTGGCAAGAACGAACCCGGTCATTGGCCCGTTGGTGCCGCGGTGGCCGTACTTGCCCCCAGCCACCCACGCTACCCCGCGCTCTCCGCCGGGGTGGATGGCGGGGCATCGATTGAGGCACATCATGCAGTGCCGGCAGGCTTCAGCGTCGATCACCACGGAGCCGCCGGATCGTTCGATAGCTCCGCCGGGGCAGTTCCTTAGAAGGTAGTCGATCCCTACGGGGCCTGAGCTTCCAGCGGACGCGCCGGCGCGTCCGCCTTCTTCCAGCCACACCGCCATCGCCTCGTGATCGACTACAGGAGTGCCGTTAAAGACGCCGACAAAGGCGTGGTCCTTCTGCATCTGGGCTCTGACGCAATCGTTGGGGCAGCCCGAAACCCCGGTCTTCAACTTGTTGGGGAACCCGGGGTACTGCTGGTCGTCGATAGTGGCTTGCCCGAGCGCGAAGGCGATGTCTGGAGCATTCACCATGGCCAGGTCGCATCGGTAGCTGCCGGGGCAGGCCGAGATGTTCCTGATGTCATCACCGGTGGAGCCGATATCGAGCCCAACCTCGTTTGCAGCTATCGCCGCCTCCAGCAGCCGCCCTCTCTCCACGCCGAATTCGATGCTTCCAGCCGTTGTCCACCTAAGGTGACCGTCTCCGAACTCGTCGGCGAGGTCAGCCAGCCGATGCATCAACTCCGGTGACAGAAAGCCCCCCGGAACGCCAAGCAGGCGAAGCCGCGTGACGTCAGACGTAATGTCGGGCCTCGAGCTGCCGGTTACGGCTATGCCGGCCAGAAGTGGGGGCACAGAGATGTAACCGCCCGTGCTCCACTGAGTTCGGCTGAGCCTGAGGCCATCCTCCAGCATCTGAAGCGGAAAGCGGCTCTCACTCAGCTCCCGAACGTGGCTAGGGTACGGTCCCTCCGACAGCCGGTTGCACAGTTGCATCTTATCTGCCCGTGCACCTTGCACCACGTCTGTCATGTACTGTCCTCGCAGACCTTGCTACCAAAACGCGAAGCACAGCAAAGGAAGGATGAGCACCTCCCTTGAGCGCAAAGGAAGTCTAGTCTTCAAGTCACCCGTATAGAATAGGCGGAACGCCCTAATCCCGCGTGGGGGGAACGCCCTATTCCAGGCGACGCCTTATACGACGGCTGAGGTACCCCCGTCTATGTTGATGGCATCCCCCGTGATGTACTTCGCTCGATCAGAAGCAAGGAACGCAACCAGGTCGGCTACCTCACTCGCTTCGCCGTAGCGCCTTAACGGGATGTCTTTTGAGTTCTCTCTGTAAAAGTCCTCCAGACTGGCGTACCTGTCCTTCTGCTTTTCGAATCGGCGCTCCCATTGGCCGCTCCGAATAACGCCGACCAGCACCGCATTCACCAGAATATTGTCCGCCGCGTAGTCCTTGGAGAGCGCCTTGGTGAGGGCCACGTTGGCAGCCCTGGTCACGGAGGTGGGCACCGACTTTGCGCCGGGTTGCTTGGCGCGGATCATGGCCATGTTGATAATCCGCCCGCCGCCCGCCTTTCGCATCTCGGGGATGCAGAGCCGGCACAAGCGAATGGCGGCCATCAGCTTCAGATCTATGTCTTCCTGCCACACCTCGTCGGTGGTGTCGCCGAAGTAGTAGGCGGCGGACGATCCGGCGTTGTTCACCAATATGTCGATCCGGCCAAACCGATCCAGGGCACTCTGTACGAAGCGAGCGCACCCCTCCGCGGTGCTCACGTCCGCCGACACTGGGAGCACTGCTGCTCCTGTTTCGGTCACGATCTCCGAAGCTGCTTCCCTTAGGACGCTCTCGCGCCTCGCGGCGATCGCGACGCTCGCTCCCTCCCCCGCCAGCCGCAGAGCAATAGCTTTGCCGATGCCATAGCTGCCGCCGGTGATCAAAGCCACCTTGCCGTTCAAACCGAGCTCCATTTCGCTATCACCTCGTTTCGTGGCTATGACCAAGCCGCCGTCAGCCAACGGCCGGCGGGAGTTGGTCTTCTCGCTCAACTTGAGCGAATATACGCCCCAATCATGTGGTTATCAATGCAAACAGCCGCTCGCCGTGTTGAATTCAACCTGCACTAAGCTGTATAGTCCCCGCTAGTTCATCATGAGAGTGAATATCGAAGACGGCAGCTGGCAGGTGACCGAGCAAGTGCCCCGCGCGTTGAACGCGATCCTTTTCGACCTTTACGACACCCTAATTTGGCTGGACGTCGCGCAATCCGATGCTGGCC
>JAJYKO010001092.1 GCA_021788565.1 Chloroflexota bacterium | reverse complement strand
AGCATCCCGCGTGAGGGACCTGTTCGACCAGGCCAAGCGCAACGCGCCGTGCATCGTCTTTGTGGACGAGATCGATGCGGTCGGCCGTCAGAGGGGCGCTGGACTGGGCGGGAGCCATGACGAGCGTGAGCAGACCCTGAACCAGATCCTGGTGGAGATGGACGGCTTCGACACCAACACCAACGTCATCGTCATTGCCGCGACCAACAGGCCCGATGTGCTGGACCCAGCGCTGCTGCGGCCAGGTCGTTTCGACCGGCAGGTGGTGCTGGATAGGCCGGACATCGCCGGCCGGCGAGCGATCCTGGAGGTCCACGCTCGTGGCAAGCCCATGGACAAGGCGGTGAGCCTGGATGTGCTGGCCAAGCAGACGCCGGGCTTCTCTGGCGCGGACCTGGCCAACCTGGTCAACGAGGGGGCTATCCTCGCCGCCAGGAGAAACAAGAAGGCCATCACGCTGTCGGAGCTGGAGGAAGCCGTCGATAGGGTGATCGCGGGCCCGGAGCGCAAGAGCCGCATCATCAGCGAGAAGGAGAAGGAGATCACCGCTTACCACGAGGCGGGACACGCCTTGGTGGCCAAGTACCTGAAGCACGCCGATCCGGTACACAAGATCTCCATCATCGCTCGTGGCACAATGGGTGGCTACACCCGGGTTCTCCCCAAGGAGGACCGGTACCTGTGGACGAGGTCCCAGTTCGAAGATACCCTCGCGTGGGCCATGGGCGGCCACGCCGCGGAGAAGGTTGTGTACGGGGAGATGACGACCGGTGCCGAGAACGACATCGAGCGCGCCACCGCGATAGCCCGCAAGATGGTGACCGAGTTTGGCATGAGCGAGAGGGTCGGGCCGGTTGCCCTCGGCCACAAAGAGGAAATGATCTTCCTCGGGCGCGAGATCGGTGAGCAGAAGAACTACAGCGAAAAGGTCGCCGAGGTCATCGATGACGAGGTTCGCGGCCTCATCGAGCGGGCCTATTCCACTGCGACGAACATACTGACCCTGCATCGCGCGCAGCTCGACGCGATCGCGACGATGCTGGTGACCAACGAAACCATCGAGGCCGACCAGTTCGAAGCGTTGCTGAAGGCCGCCGATGGTGACAACCTTGTGGTGGCGCCCGAGCTGGCTGCCGAACCATCTGGCGCCTAGCCAGGGACAAAGTCCCCGGGTACGGTGTAGTCTATGCGTGTAATGATGAAGTGACCCCGTCGAAACGGGGTCACTTCTGTTTTCAGGACTGAGCGGGCGGTTGTAGCCGCAGGCTTCACCCCCGCGCCGCGAGTTCTGTAGCCGCAGGCTTCAGCCTGCGCGTGTCCGTTGGGCACCACCCACCACCCTCAGTCCTGACCTGGGAGGCTAAAGTGACCACAGGAGTCTATTACAGCGACGCGTGCCTCCTGCATGATACCGGAGGACATCCGGAGTCCAGGCACCGGCTCGAGGCCATCATGCGGCAACTTAGGGCCGCGCCGGATCCGGGTGACCTGGAATTCCTGGAGGCCCGACCTACCGATCTGGACACGCTGAAAACGGTGCATGCGCCCGCTTATGTGGATAGGGTGGTGCGGATGGCCGCGGCTGGCGGAGACTGGCTGGACGGGGACACCGTGGTCTCCTCAGGGTCCATCGAGGCCGCGCTGCGAGCCGCTGGCGGAGCCGTAGATGCCGTCGTTGCTGTGGCCGCTGGCCGGCTGACCAATGCCTTCGTTGCCGTGCGGCCGCCCGGCCATCACGCCACTGCCGCCGTCGGTATGGGCTTTTGCCTGTTCAACAACGTGGCCATTGCGGCCAGTCATCTCCTCCGGCAGGGGCTGGCCCAGCGGATCGCGGTGGTGGACTTTGACGTTCACCACGGCAACGGAACTCAGGACATATTCTACGAAGAACCGGCTGTGCTGACCTTCTCCACCCACCAGATGCCGCTCTATCCCGGCTCCGGCCGCTACACCGAGATCGGTCACGGCGACGGGCGGGGCTACTCGGTGAACGTTCCACTCCCGCCTGGCACCGGCGACGAGGGGTACGCCCGAGTGATGGAGGGCGTGGTGGTACCGCTGCTGCGCCGCTACCAGCCCGACTTCATTCTCGTCCCGGCCGGGTATGACGCTCACTGGAGCGATCCCCTGGCCAACATGAAGGTGACTACACCGGGTTTCAGGAGAATAGTGAAGCAGATAAGCGCGCTGGCTGAGGAGTTGTGCGGCGGAAGGATGGTGTGCACTCTGGAAGGTGGCTACGATTTGAAGGCTTTGGCCAGTTCGGTGGAGGCCACTGTGCGGGTGCTCGCTGGCTCGGAACAGGTCGAAGTCGCCGATCCATACGGAGTTCCCGACAGCGCCCTCGGCAGCGAGGCCGCGGAACCGGTCGTATCGGCCGTGCGAAAGATACACGGCCTGGAGGACTAAGTACCAGGAGCCCATCCGATAGCCCAACCGCAAAGCCACGAAGAACACGCAGGGGCACCAAGACTTCATACGGGTATTTCCAAGTGTTACTTGGTGCTCTTGGTGCCTTGGTGGTGAGTAGCCGGATGATGAATACATCCGCAAATTCGCACATTGGTGTGGAGGGCGGCCCGGGAACGTGATATACTCTGCGCGTTCCCGCCGATTATTCTGCTCTCACAGCACCTTGCCGTCCGCTACGGCAGCCTGCGAGACGGGAGGGGTTAGGGTTGTATCGAGACCTGAG
>JAJYKO010001091.1 GCA_021788565.1 Chloroflexota bacterium | reverse complement strand
TTCAACAAGAGAGTGGCTGTCGGCGGGGATGGCCGCGGGCATGAAGTGGATCACGGAGGAGCGAGTCGAGCTCTCTTCCGATCCCTCTCGGCTTCTTCCCGGCACCCGTTCGGTGATCACCCTGGGGAAATACTACCTGCCCCCGCGGGAGGACACCGCTCCGGAAGCCGTTGGTCCTCGCGGGAAGATCGCACGCTACGCCCAGGGCCACGACTACCACGACGTCTTCCCAGTCCGAATGGCGCGCTTCATCGATCGTCTGGCCCAGGAGCTCGGCCGCCGTCCCGCGACCCGCTTCTTCGTGGATAGTTCTCCGCTGACCGAGAAGGCGGTGGCGGTTCGCTCCGGCATCGGCTTCTACGGAAAGAACAGCTGCGTGCTCACCCGGGGTTACGGCTCCTGGGTTCTGCTGGCAGAGGTCCTCACCGACCTGGAGCTCGAGCCGGACATGCCCCTGCGACGAGACTGTGGCCGCTGCCGGATCTGCATGGATCGTTGCCCCACAGGCGCCATCGTCGCTCCGTACCGAGTGGATGCCAGGCTCTGCATCTCCTACCTGACCATCGAGCACAAGGGCCCGATTCCCATAGAGCTTCGCAAGAAGATGGGAAACTGGATCTTCGGCTGCGACGTCTGCCAGGAGGTGTGCCCGTACAACAGGGTCGCGAAGCCAATGGACGACCCTGCCTTCATGCCACGAGTGGGCGTTGGCCCCAATCCGCCGCTCATCCCAATGCTAGGACTGGACGGCCGGCAATTTCGGGAGCTATTCAAGGGCAGCCCGGTCCTGAGGCCGAAGCGAAGAGGCTTTCTGCGGAACGTGGCCGTGGCGCTGGGCAATGCCCGAGACCCCATCGCCTTGCCGGCCCTGACTCGGTCGCTGGGAGACGAGGAACCGCTGGTAAGATCCCATTCCGCGTGGGCACTGGGGGAGATAGGAGGGCAGAAGGCCAGAACTCACTTGGAGTTGGCACTGCACCGCGAGGAGGACGACGTAGTAAGGAAGGAGATTCGTCTAGCGCTTGACTCTCAAGCCCTCAGGCGATAGCCGGATCCCTTGATCGTCTCTATCAGTCTAGGCCTTGAGGGATCTTCCTCCAGTTTCTGCCGAAGCCATCGGATGTGGACGAGCACCGTTCTGGTATCACCGGTATCGCTGTAGCCCCAGACCTCGTTAAGGAGGTAGGGAGAAGAGAACGCCTGGCCGGGATGGCGTGCCAGAAACGAAAGCAGCTCGAACTCCTTGTGACTGAGCTTCACCTGACGGCCCGAGATCCACACCTTCCGTCCTATCAGATCGATCTCCAGATCGTTGACCCGCACTCTGGTAGTAAGGGGCTCTGGATTCTCGGAATCGCCGGACGGTGACGAGTAAGCGGTACCCTGCTGCGCTCGCCTAAACAACGCTCGCACTCGTGCCAGCAACTCCAGCGAGCCGAAGGGCTTGGTAAGGTAGTCATCCGCTCCCGCTTCCAGACCGAGCACCTTATCCAGCTCCTGGTTCAAGCCTGTCAGCATCAAGATGGGAACGTGACTCCCCTTCCGCAGTCTGCGACAGACCTCCACGCCATCCAGCCCGGGCAGACGTAGGTCCAGGATGATCAGATCGTACGGGGTGTCGCGAGCCATATCCAGGGCTGCTTCTCCATCAGATACTGCGTCCACCTGGAAACCGGCCCCGGGCAGAATGACGGACAGCGTGTTCCGGACCGCGGGCTCATCGTCCACCACAAGAACTCTCGGCATCTTTCGAGTACGGCCTTTCAAGCTGTGATAAAATGGCGCTCCGCCTTCGTAAGCTGAAAGACATGCAAGAAAGCGCGGGGTTCGACGACGACGCCTGCCGAGTGGGTGTCAGACAGAGCCGCACGCGATCAGCTTCAAGGTCTAATTGGAGCGTCAAGCACATTATAGCGCTTTCGACAGTTTTGCACCGCAGCAGCCAGCCTAGCAAATACACAGCAACCAAACCAAAGCCAGGATGAAACCCGCGGGGTCTCGGGGATCACGGCGCGCCAGCTCAGTACTACGGGCCAAAGACCCCGCGGGTTTGGTCGCCGCTTTACTTTAGGCGCCAACAAGTGGCGGTGTGAATGAAAGCGAGCGTTGCACGAACCGCGCCGTATGACATTCTCGTAACCTTCACGACATGGCTTGCCATGTGGCGCGGGTCTATCACATGTATCTTCACTCGCGCCGATAGTGAGTAGTGCTATTGAGCGGTTTTCCAAGCCCGGCGCGGAATCAAGTTGAGCTAAGAGCGAAACGGATCGATGTCCACAGAGAGCAACTATGCCGCTCGCCACTCCCTCGACGACGGCCTCTTTCGGCGCCTGATCGAGAACGCGCGGGAAATGGTGTACCGATTTGAGATCTTCCCCACCCCTCACTTCAGCTACGTCAACCCAGCCTCGACTCGGATGATCGGGTACACTCCGGAGGAACTGTATTCCAACCCAGATCTGGGATGCGCGGTGGTCCACCCTGAGGACATCCAGCGGCTTCGGGCGTCGCGAAGCATCGACGAGCAATCGGAACCGTGCACGGTGAGATTAGCCCACAGGGATGGCCACACGGTTTGGGCAGAGATTCGGCAGGCACTGATCTACGATGAGGCGAAGCGCCCCGCGGCTCTCGAGGGGGTCGTGTGGGACGTCACCCAGCGACACGACGCGGAAGAGGCACTCGGGGAGAGC
>JAJYKO010001090.1 GCA_021788565.1 Chloroflexota bacterium | reverse complement strand
TGCTATTCCTCTTGCAAGAAGATCGTCCCGCTACGTCCAACGTGCCGGGCGGGACTACCCCGGCACACCATCAGCCGCATTGGCTAATGCGGTATAGCCAACCCAAAAGCCGATCGGCAGGGGGTCCTGCCCGGCAGGGTCTATACCCGGCCAGAGATCAAAGCCCCAATCCCACCTCCAGACCGAGGTGAATGCCCAGATCCTTCAGGGTTTGTTCCGGCGGTTCGCATCCCAGGTGCAGTTGCATTGGCACCCCATGCGGGGCAGCGGCCTCGCGGATGGTCCGGTCATGCGACGAATGCTGTTAGTTAGAACTGGCGAATTATGGTATCAATGGTTGCGTGTACTGTGCTTCTTCCAGATTGGTAGAGGGGTTAGTCGATGGGATTGGGTAAAGTTGAGCGTATCTTGATTCTGGCAAAAACTTATCCTTCCCCGAGCGCCCAGTATGTCGAGACATCGTGTGTGGCTGGAATCGGCCAGGACGGTTCGATGTACCGTTTGTACCCGGTTCCCTTCCGGCTGATCGAGGAAGGTCGGCAGTTCAAGAAGTGGCAGTGGGTCAATGCCAGGGTAGAAAAGGCCACCAAAGATCACCGACCGGAAAGCCACAAAATCTATGTCGACACCATCGTCTGCGGTGAAGTAATCGATCCAAAAAGAGAGTGGGCGGCGCGCTGGGAATGGATAGACAAGATTCCTTCATTCAACAGCATCAACGATCTCAACGTTGCCCAGCTAAATGACCAGGTGTCGATTGGACTGTTGCGCCCCAAGCGCATCCTTGGCCTGGAAATCTTCAAAGCTCGAAGCCAAGACTGGACCGAGGAAGAAAGGAAGAAGCTGATGCGCGAGCAGATGCAAGGCCACCTCTTTTCTGAGGACGAGGCAAGGTGTCAGGTGAAAAAACTGCGTAAGGTGCCGTTCGACTTCTACTACCGGTTCGTGTGCGACTCGCCAGAGGGTGAGAAGGAAGAGAAGCACAAGATCGTCGATTGGGAGGCTGGCGCGTTGTTCTGGAACTGTCAGAGCCGTTACGGAGGGGGCTGGGAAGCGCCGTTTCGCGCCAAGCTGGAGGAACAGCTAGGCAGTAAGGATCTGATGTTTTTGATGGGTAATCAGCACCGGTTCCAGGACCAGTGGCTGATTATCAGCTTGATATATCCCCCTAAGCAAAAGCAAGCTGAGTCCCCCCAGACTTCGCTGTTCTAGCACCGGAACCCATAGCCTGGATATGCATGATCTCAGCGCCGCAGTAGTCGCGCACGGCATTGGCCACCATCGAGCGATGACAGAAGTTGTAGTCCGCCTCGAAGCAAAGCAGCGCGCAGTTCGACGAGCGCACCAGCACTGACAACTCGTCGATCGCCGCCGCTTGCGTTTTCAGGTGGTTGAGAAAGCCATCGGTGTAGCGTTTCCAGTTGCCATCTTCACGATAGCGATCCCGCACGGGCTTTGGGCAGCCCAGACCTACCTTGTGGACATATTCCATGCCCGCCAAATTCAGAACGCTGGCCAGAGCCCGCTTGGAGAAGCCTAGCTTACGTGACAGGGGCAACGCACGGATGTCCACCACGGTCTCAACGTCGTGGTCAGTAAGTAGCGATATGAACTTGTTGATGTTTAGCCCTTCGTAACCGATCGTGAAAATCATCATGCTATCGCCCTCCGACTTGCCACTCTACATGAAATAGATATTTCATAGTAGCCACAGATCGTGGGGCTCAAAGCCCCAGCCCCAACTCCAGCCCAAGATGAATGCCCAGATCCTTCAGGGTCTGTTCCGGCGGTTCGTATCCCATGTGCATGGCGTCCTGGACCACGCGGCGCTCATGGGTTTCCACCATCAAGCGCTGTGCGGAGCCCACAGGAAGCGCCCCGCTGTCGGGGTGTCGGTGCAGGTCGGCCAGGAGCTTTTTCAGTCGCTCGCGCCTGGCCTCGCTTCGGCTATTGCCCATATTGGCAATGGCCCACTGTTCCAGCGCCTGTCCGTGTTTCATCGCTCGATCCCCTGCGCCTGCTCGCGGTCTTTCGCCAGCACCTCCACACCCAGCTTGTCCCGGACAAGTTGCACCGTTCGGTCCTGGTCGCCCGCCTGGATCATCGCCTCGTTCGGCTTCAGTCCACCGCCGCGCCCTTCGATCTGGCGGAACGCCCCTTGCGGGTCCCGTTCTCCAAAGGAGGCGGACAGAAACTTTTCTCCTGTGGTCCGGTTTTCGTGCGGCAGGACGTTGACGTAGAGCTTGCTGCCGTCCTCCCGCGTGACCGAAGCGGCGAGCATGGGAATACCCGACTTCGAGGTCCGTTCGGCAAACTCGATGCTGTGACGTTCCTTGAGGTCCTGCTCCCGGTTCTCCACCACCAGGACGCCACGCGGTTTCCCGTGCTGATCCACATACAGGCCCACGCTGCGCCAGGTGCCTGGCTCATCTTTCTGGTGGCCTTCCAGACGGGGAAGCATCTGCGTGGGGGCTATCCCCTGCTCTTTGAGCCGCTCGGTCATACCCTGCACGATTTCGGCAAAGTAGTTCTCTCGGGTGCTCTGGGCGACCTGGTTCAGGACCTTGCGATTGTCACCCATGCCCGCCTGCCGCAGTGGCTCTTGCGCCTGGGCAATCCGCTCCTGCGCCCGCTCGAAGTGACCAGGCACGACAGGGATTTCCTGCCCCTGAGCATCCTTCAGGGTGGCCACGTGGT
>JAJYKO010000050.1 GCA_021788565.1 Chloroflexota bacterium | reverse complement strand
GGGATCCAGATCCACCAGAGATGGTTCCTTCAAGATCAGGGCGACGCAGTACGCCTCCACGTCGGCGACCGGTGCCGCTACTCGCGCCGCGGGCTTGGAGCCTTCGCGCTGAGTAGCACGCCGTCTCCGCTGCCGCACCTGCTGGAGAAGGAACGCCTCCTCTATTCCGACTAGATTCGCCAGCCGCTGGACGTAATGGGACTGCTGAACCGGCTCCGGGATCTCTGTGATCACAGCCATCGCTTCCTCAACCGCGGCCGACTTCCCGGCAGCCGTGGTGAGGTCGTAGCGCGTCTTAACCCGATCCAAGAAGAAGTCCTGAACCGGAACCGCCTCCCGCACCAGCCGGCGCCACTCATCGGGGTCGTGCCGGATCAGGTCGTCCGGGTCGTTCCCTCTGGGTAGTGCGATGATCCTGATGGCGGTCTTCAGCTTGTAGACGTAATCCACGAAGCCCTTCCACGTGGGCACCGGCGTGCTCACGCGATCCAGGGCACCCATCGCCACCGTCAGTCCTCTGGCGGTCGCTTCCTGCCCGGCGGTATCCGGATCCAGAGCGAAAAGCAGCTCGGAGGCGTAGCGCTTCAAATGCGACACCTGACGATCGGTGAGAGCCGTACCGAGCGAGGCAACGACGTTCTTGAAACCGAACTGGTGGGCCATGAGGGCGTCCACGTAGCCCTCCACTATCACGGCCTGGCCGGTCGCGCGGATCTCTTGCTTCGCCCTGTCCAGCAGGTAGAGATTGCCGCCCTTGTCAAACAGTGGCGTCTGCGAAGTGTTCAGGTACTTCGGCTGAACGTCGGAGGAAAGCGCCCTGCCGCCAAAACCGATCAGCTTGCCGTTCGAATCTCGTATCGGGAATATCAGCCGCCCGCGGAAGCGGTCGTAGAGTCCTCCTGTCTCGTTCTCACCCGCCACGCCGACCTGCAGGATGTCTGCGCGTTGAAAACCCTCTTGCAGTAGGTGGTGGGCGAGAGCCGCTCCGCTGTCCGGCGCGTACCCCAGTTGGAACGCTTGCACGCTCTCCGGCGATATCTGTCGCCCCTCGGTGTAGGCCCGGGCCTTGGCACCCACGGGGCCCGCCAGTGTGGACTGGAAGTAGGCCGCCGCCGCCTCGTTGATGGCATACAGCCGGTCCTCGGTTCCATCGGACCGGGCCTCTCGCCGCTCCTGGCGCAGTTCGACTCCCGCCCTGGTCGCCAGAAGCTGGAGAGCCTCCACGAAACCGAGGTTCTGACTCTGCATCACAAAGCCGAAGATGTCTCCACCGGCTCCACAGCCGAAGCAGTGCCAGTGCCCGGTATCGGGGAATACTATGAACGAGGGAGTCTTCTCAGTATGGAAAGGACAGAGCCCTTTGAAGGTCTTGCCTGCCTTCTTGAGCACGACTCTCTCAGAGATGAGTTCGACGATGTCCAGGCGAGCCCTCACCTGGTCCACCGGGCTACCGGCCACGTTGCACTCCGCACAGCTATTAGCTGATAGCTGTTAGCTATTAGCCTTCTGGCACAAATAGGTCTCGGAAAGCCCGCAAAGCGTAGAGATCGGTCATGCTCGCGATGTGGTCGCACACAAGCCTCTCCACAGGCTCTCCCCGGGGGTTACTGGCCAGCTCGCTCGGGAGCTGGTCTGGATTTGAAACGTAGTGGTGAAACAGCGCCTCGATAAGATAAGTCGCCTTCTCGGCCTGGCGTCGGGCGAACTCCGACAGATAGACGCGTTGAAAAAGGAACTCTCGGAGACCGTCAATATAGCTTAACATATCCTCACTGGGACGAATTGCAAGTCCAGCCGAATTCGTGCCTTCGGGCAGCTTTCCTGCGAGCACCGACCAGCAGTTGGTGATGACGTCCACCACCATAGCGTTGATGCGCTGCCGGCCCGTGGAGCCGAGTCTATCCACTGCCCACACTGGGACGTCCTCGGGAGTTATCACACCCGCGCGGATAGCATCATCCAGATCGTGACTGATGTAGGCGATGCTGTCCGCTATCTGGACCACCTGACCTTCCAGGAGGCTCGAGACGCCGCTGGCGTTAACCGCGATACTCTCTCGAACCTTGCTGTGGAACAGGATCCCGTTTCTCACCTCGTAGGTCAGGTTAAGTCCGCGGCCGTTCTTCTCCAGCACATCCACCACCCTGAGGCTCTGCTCGTTGTGATGGAAGCCGTCCGGCATCAGGGCGTTCAACGCCTCTTCGCCTGCGTGGCCGAATGGGGTATGGCCCAGGTCGTGCCCGAGGGCTATGGCTTCGGTGAGATCCTCGTTCAGGTTCAGGGCACGGGCGATGGTGCGAGCCACCTGCCCAACTTCAAGGGTGTGTGTGAGTCTCGTCCGAAAGTGGTCGCCGGCAGGTGCCACGAACACCTGGGTCTTGTGCTTGAGCCTCCTGAAGGCGTTGCAGTGGAGAATCCGATCCCTGTCCCGCTGGAAGGGAAGTCGCCAGGGGCACTCCTCCTCGCGTCGAGGCCGTCCTCGGCTGGTGCGCGCTCGCGCCGCCAGAGGGGAGAGCCGTTCTTCGCCTTTCTCCAGCCTATCCCGGACGGTTTCCATGCGAGTTCTCTAGAAAGGGGTTGTACGGGCGGGTGCACAAACCCGTCCATGGCTCTGGAACTCATGACTTGATGCCCAGGAGCCTGGGTTGTGCTAAACCCAGGCGTCTCTCCCGGCTACCGTCGGGGCTGCCCCAACCCCAACTCCCAGATGCTGGATCACGAGTAACAGATCACGATAGAAGTGTAACCGATAACGAAGCAAATCGCCTGTAGATCCACACGTGTTGAAGAAAGATGTGGGGAGGACCGGGCGGCTCGGCCGAAGCCTCGCCCTCCCGGTCCTCTTCTTGTCACATCCAATCGGCCCGTCGCCGGCTACTTATCCTTGCCGTCCTGCTGACCTATGGCCGCCTGCGCAGCGGCCAGCCTCGCCACCGGAACGCGGAATGGTGAGCAGCTCACGTAGTTAAGCCCCACCTGGTGGCAGAACTCGATGGAACTGGGGTCGCCACCGTGCTCGCCGCAGATGCCGACCTCCAGATCCGGCCGGGTCGCACGGCCCAACTGGACGCCCGTCTTGATCAGATTGCCGACGCCGTTGCGGTCTATTGTCTCGAACGGGTTGGCAGGAAGGATCTTCCGATCCACGTACTGGAGCAGGAACTTGCCTTCGGCGTCGTCACGAGAGAATCCAAAGGTCGTCTGCGTCAGATCGTTGGTGCCGAAGCTGAAGAACTCGGCCGACTGCGCGATCTCGTCGGCAGTCAACGCCGCCCTGGGGATCTCGATCATGGTGCCGAACTTGTACGGGACGCTGACCCCATACTCCTTCATGGTCTGCAGAGCGACCGGTTCCAGGGTATCGCGCACCAGCTTTAGCTCGTTGATGTGGCCGATCAGCGGGATCATGATCTCTGGCTTGACCACCAAACCCTCCTTCGCCAGATCGCAGGCAGCACCGATGATGGCCCTGACCTGCATCTCGACGATCTCGGGGTAGAGGATGCCAAGGCGGCAGCCGCGGAGACCCAGCATCGGGTTCATCTCGCGCATGGACTCCACGGCCTCCAGCAGGCGCTCCTTCCTGGCTAGCTCCTGCGGGTTATCGCCCTTGATCCGATGCTCGGTGATCTCGACCAACAGCTGATCGTAATCCGGTAGGAACTCGTGCAGCGGCGGGTCGATCGTCCGGATAATGACCGGCAGCCCAGCCATCGCCCGGAAGATCCCGAGGAAGTCGCCCTTCTGAATTGGAAGGAGCGCGTCCAACGCCGACTTGTAGTCGTTGATAGGTCCCGCGGCCTGCTTCTCCAACTCCGCAAGCCTGGCCTGGGCAGCGGACTTCTTTTCCCCGTTGGACGCCGCGACCTCGGCCTTCGCCTTCTCCACGGCGGCGGACAGGCGAGCGGCCTCCGGCGCCGCCAGGATCATCTGCTGGACGATGGGCAGTCGCTCGGTCTCCATGAACATGTGCTCGGTCCGGCAGAGGCCGATGCCCTCAGCGCCGTGCTCTCGGGCCTTGATCGCATCCCTCGGATAGTCGGCGTTCGCCCAGACGCCAAGACGTCGAAGCTGATCCGCCCAGCCGAGCAGTTCGTTCAGATCTTTCTCCTCGGCGAAGTTTGCAGCCTTGACTGGGATCTCGCCGTGGAACACTTCGCCGGTGGCGCCGTCGATGGAGATCACCTCTCCCTCGTTGACCACGCGGCCGTCGGCCATGGTGAAGCGGCGCCTCTCAACGTCCACCAGCATCGCGGACACACCGGCAACGCACGGCTTGCCCATGCCGCGTGCCACCACAGCCGCGTGGCTGGTCATACCACCACGAGCGGTGAGAACTCCCTGAGAGTAAATCATGCCGTGAACGTCATCAGGCGAAGTCTCCGGCCTGACCAGCAGCACCTTCTTCCCGGATTGGCCCATCTCCGCGGCCTTCTCGGGGTCGAAGATCGCCGCGCCCACTGCAGCGCCTGGGGAAGCATTCAGCCCCTTGGCCAGCAGGTTGCCGGCCGATGCGGCGCTATCCTTCGCCTCGGGGTCGAAGCGCGGGAGCAGCAGCTGCACCACATGGCCTGGCTCGACCCGCATGACGGCCTCTTCCTTGGTAATGATGCCCTCGTGGACCATGTCCACCGCGATCTTTACCGCGGCCTGGGCGGTCCGCTTGCCGGACCGGGTCTGCAGCATGTAAAGCCTGCCCCGTTCTACCGTGAACTCCATGTCCTGAACGTCGCGGTAGGTGGACTCGAGCCTCTTGGCAATTTCGCTGAATTGCTGTGCCACGCTGGGAAGCTCGGTCGCGAGCCTGGCTATCGGCTCAGGAGTGCGGATACCGGCGACCACGTCCTCGCCCTGGGCGTTGACCAGGAACTCGCCGTACAGGCTCTTCTCGCCGGTGGACGGGTTGCGGGTGAAGGCCACGCCGGTGCCCGAGTCCCACCCCATGTTGCCAAACACCATGGTCTGGACATTGACGGCCGTGCCCAGATCGTGCGGGATCTTGTTGAAGTTCCGATAGACGACCGCGCGCTCGCCGTTCCAGGAGCTGAAGACCGCCATGATGGCCAGTCGAAGCTGCTCGAGGGGGTCTGTCGGGAAGTCCTTCCCGGTGGCCTCTTTCACGATCTTCTTGAAGTCGACCACGATCTCCTTGAGAGCATCAGCGCTCAGGTCGGCATCGCTCTTGGCGCCGGTGCGCTCCTTATACTCGTCCAGAACTCGCTCGAACTTGTTGCCGTCTATGTCCTGGACGATGCGGCCGAACATGCTGATGAAGCGCCTGTAGGCATCGTAAGCGAACCGCTCGTTACTGGTGAGGGCGGCCAGCCCCTTTACAGTCTCGTCGTTCAGGCCAAGGTTGAGAACCGTGTCCATCATGCCAGGCATCGAGAACCTGGCACCGGAGCGGACAGAGACCAGAAGGGGATTGCTGGCATCCCCAAGCTTCTTGCCGGTCTTCTTCTCGACCTCTTTGAGCGCTACCATGGCCTGCTCCCACAGGCCTGCCGGGAACGTGTTTCCTTTAGCGATGTATTCGTTGCAGGCTTCAGTAGTGATGGTGAAGCCGGGCGGTACGGGAAGCCCCGCCTTGGTCATGGACGCGAGTCCCGCGCCCTTACCACCGAGGAGATCCCTTCGATTGCCGTCGGCCTCCTCGAATAGATAGACCCACTTCTTACCGGTCGGCGCCGATGTTGTCGCCGTCTGGGTTTCCGCCATTGGATTCTCCCTTCTAGTCTGTCAGTCAAAAAGCTGATATGCCGTCTCGCCACACAGAGACCGGCCGGTACGGTCCGGGCCGGCTCGAGAAGCACAGTGACCTAACGAGCGAACGCGCTCGCGAACCAGGCAGGCAACTCCTCGATCGAGACTCGGACCTGCTCCATAGTGTCCCGGTCCCGGATAGTAGCGGCCTTGTCCTCCAGGCTCTGGAAATCGATGGTAACGCAGTACGGGGTGCCGATCTCGTCCTGCCTTCGGTAACGCCGGCCGATGCTTTGCGTGTCGTCGTACATCGTCATCAGGAGTGGACGTACGAGCGATTGAGCCTTCTTGGTGAGCTCTACGAGGTCTGGTTTGCGTGAGAGCGGCAGGAAGGCAACCTTGATGGGAGCGAGATCCTTGTGGAGCTTGAGCACCACTCGAATCTCGTCCTTGTCCGGCTCTTCGGCGTAGGAGTCCACCAGGAAGGCCAGGGTCGCCCGGTCGGCACCGGCCGACGGCTCGATCACGTAAGGTAGGTAGCGCTCCTGGGTTTGATCGTCGAAGTAGGAGAGCTCTTCGCCACTGTACTGCTGATGCTGCCGCAGATCGAAGTCGGTCCTGTTGGCTATGCCCTCCAGTTCCGACCATCCGAACGGGAACCTGTACTCGATGTCGAAGGTGCCCTTGGCATAATGGGCGAGCTCCTCCTTGGCATGCTCCCGAAGCTTGATGTTCTCCTCGCGCATGCCGAGGCGCCTGTACCAGGCTGTCCGGTCGTCGATCCACCGCCGGTGCCACTCTTCGTCCGTGCCCGGCTTGACGAAGAATTCGATCTCCATCTGCTCGAACTCACGGGTCCGGAAGGTGAAATTGCCGGGCGTGATCTCATTGCGGAACGCCTTGCCTACCTGCGCGATGCCGAAAGGCAGCTTCCTCCGCGTGGTAGTCGCGACGTTCTTGAAGTTGACGAAAATGCCCTGCGCCGTCTCCGGACGCAGGTAGGTTACGGCGGCATCCTCTTCTACCGGCCCGACGAAAGTCTTGAACATCATGTTGAACTGCCGGGCCTCAGTCAGCTCCCCGCCGCAGTTCGGGCATCGGTCGCCCTCGACGTGGTCGGCTCGAAAACGCTGCTTGCAGGACTTGCAGTCGACCAGGGGATCGGTGAAGTTCTCGACGTGCCCGGAGGTCCGCCAGACCGTTGGGTGCATGAGGATGGCGGCGTCGATGAGGACCATGTCGTCGCGCTCCTGAACGACGCTTCTGATCCACGCCGCCTTGACGTTGTTCTTGAGCAGGCTTCCCAGGGGACCGTAGTCCCACGTGCTGGAGAAGCCACCGTAGACTTCGCTGCTGGGGAAGATAAAGCCTCGCCTCTTGCAGAGCGAGACTATCTTGTCCATGTCCACCGTCTTGTCGGTGTCTACTGTAGGACGGGCCACAGTACCTCCTCAGAAAAAAGACCTCCTCACCACTTCGCGGGCGGGAAGGTCCCATCCTGACGGAATGATATCCGACGCAACCGGCAGTGTCAACGAAAGTAGGCCAGGGGACTAGGGGTCAGGGGACAGGGGTCAGGGGACAGGGCACTGATCCCGGACCCGTGTCCCCTGGCTACAGCAGGCCCAGCTTGCGAAGCTCCTCCCAATGCCCTGGCTTGAGGAGTTCGGGGCGGCGACGCAGGGTTCGCAGGAGGCTCTGGGTGCGGCGCCACGTGGCAACCACCGCATGGTTGCCAGAGAGAAGCACCTCCGGCACTTCCCACCCCCTGAATTCGGGCGGTCGAGTGTACTGCGGGTACTCGAGGAGTCCATCCGAGAACGACTCTTCCTGTGCCGACTCCTCAGCCCCCAGCACGCCTGGAATCAGCCTCGCCACGGCATCGCAGACCACCATGGCGGCCAGTTCGCCACCTGTAAGGACGAAATCCCCGATGGAGAGCTCTTCGTCGACCAGATGGTCGATCACCCTTTCATCCACTCCCTCGTAGTGACCGCATAGCAGCACCATATGGTCCACGTGCGAGAGCCTCTCGGCGGCAGCCTGATCGAAGCGCCGTCCCTGGGCACTCATCAGTACCAGCCTGGAGCCTCCCCGCCGGACGAACTCGACCGCGGCGAAGATGGGCTCCGGCTTCATCACCATCCCCGCGCCCCCGCCGTACGGGTAATCGTCCACGACTCTATGGCGCCCTTCGGCGAAGTCACGGATGTTGTGAACCTCGATCTGCAGCAGGCCGCTCTCCACCGCCCGCTTGACGATGCTCTCATCGAACGGCCCGCGGAACATACCGGGAAAGAGCGTCAGGATGTCGATTCTCAAGCTATCAGCCCTCAGCTATCAGTCATAGGCTAATTGAACCACTTTCGCTGCATCGCGGCCAGCGTGCCATCGGCTTTCATTTCCTCCAGGTACTTATTGATCGCCAGGAGCAGTGAGGGGTCCGTCCGCCGCACGGCCACCATGTACGGCTGCGATAGGAGCGGCGGTCCCACGGTGCGAAGACCCTCCTTCTTCATGGATCCCGGCGGAATCTCCGGCCGGTCCACGATAACGGCGTCCACGCTGCCGTTACCGACGGCAGCCATCACCTGCCCAACGTCGTCCATCCTGACGATAGTAATCCCCGATATCTGCTTCTGCAGGCTATGCGCCTCGTCGTCGCTGAGGCTGCCCATCTCCACAGCCACCTTCTTGCCGGTCAGGTCTCGAGTTCCATTGATGTCCGTCCGCTCGGCCTTCGCTAGAAGAACCGGCCCCGCCTCGAAGTAAGACTCGGAATAGGCAACGTCCCTGGTCACGTCGGGGTAATAGGTAAGACCGGCGATTATGGCATCCACCTTCTTGGAGGCGAGCGCATCGAAGAGGCTGTCGCCGGCGTCCATGTTGACGAGCTGCGGATGGGCCGCCAGCCTCTTACCCAGGGCCGTCGCCAGATCTACCTCGAAGCCCACCATGGTACCGTCCGGATTCACCGACGCGAACGGGGGATAGCTGGCATCCACGGCAATCACCAGACGGTCCCGCTGCTTGTCGATCTTCATAGCAGAATCAATGGATTGACCCACCACAGGTGCTCGCCGGAGAAAGTTGAGGACTTCTACGTCGTGGGTTGTCCACCAGTCCCAGCCGTCGGCGGCCGACGACACCAGCAGAAGGGTAAAGGCGATGATGATCGGCAGAGTGCGCTTCACTCACCACCCCCAGCCAACAAGGTTGTCGTCTGCACGGCGCGGCCCTCGGCTCGCTCCTTGAACGCCTCATAGATCGGTTTTGGCGTGAAGTCAACTCTCACGAAAGTGAAGTAGTCGTTGTAGTTGTGGGCGTCTTTAGGCAAGCGGAAGTTCCAGAAACATATCGCCTGCACCCATGGCCACTCCTGCTCCACCTTGTCCACGGCCCGGAGCGAGTACTGGATCCGCTTGGCCGGGGTCACGGCCTTCGTCCAGCGTGGGTCGTCGTTCCAGCCGCTCTCGGTGATGAGAACCTTCTTGCCGGCGTCGCCGTTCTTCACCATTACCTGCCTGACCAGTTCAGCACGAGCGAAGTTCACCTTGTCGGGAGCGGCAGGATCATCGGGCGGATAGCGCCACCCGTAGTCGTGGATCGCGAGCTTGTCGAAGTACGGCCTGGCCCCGGCATCGTACATCTGCTGGAGGTAGTCCAGGTCGTCCAGCCCCCACTGACCGGTGTCCAGGGTGGGGGCAAGCCCAGCCGCCGCTACTGAGACGTCCGGATTGGCCTTCTTTATCGCTATGTAGGCTGTCTTCAGAAGTTCTGTGTACGCCGCGGCGTCGACCGGTCTGTATCCCCATTCGAAGCTAAGGTTCGGCTCATTCCACACGACGATGTCATCGACTCGTCCCCTGTAGCGCTTCGCGAAAGCCGCGGCGAAGCTGGCGTAGTCGGCATAATGATCCTCCCCCAGATACCTGGACGTTGTCCCAGCGGGGCGCGCCCAGTCCGGCACCATGTCGAGCCGAGCGATCAGCTTGAGACCGTGGGATGCCGCGGCGCTGACCACCATGTCGGAGTGGCTCCAGTCGAACTGGCCTTTGGTCGGCTCGATGTAGGCCCAGGGGAAGTACTCCACGAGCCATGTGGCGCCCATCTCCACCATCATGTCCGCGCTCTTCTCGATCTTCCACTGCTCCACCTCGTCTGTCAGGCGACCGTGGACCCCGAGGACAGAGTCACGTTTTGCGGTGGTGACGGTTTCGGGTTTCTTGGGCGGGGCAGGTAAGAGCGGCAGCCCGACCAGCAGGCAGAGCACGAAGGCGGCAAGAAGCTTCTGAGGTAGTGTCACAATGAGTTACCAGGCGGAATTCCCTATATTGGGCTGGCGACCGGTGCGGTACGCCACAGCAACGCTGAATGCCGCGGCGGCGCATCTACCGGGGCAGAGGCGAGCCGGAGTAGGGATCAGACAGGCGCACTTACCCGCTGTGGCTTTTCTCCCCAGCCATCTCCGGCTCCAGGCGGATCCTGACCTTCTTGATCCGCTTTCCTGAGACGGAGAGAACCTTCAACCAGAGGCCGTCAACCCTGAGTTCGTCTCCGACAACGGGTATCTTTCCAAGGCGGTCGTAAACGAACCCGCCCACTGTATCATATTCCCCATCCTCGAGCGAGATACCCAGGAACTCGCTGACATCATGAATGCTGACGCGGGCGTCGAAGACGGCCTCGTTCTCGCTCACCTTCTCCACGGTCTTCTCTTCCGTATCGTACTCATCCTGGATCTCGCCGACGATCTCCTCCAGCAGGTCCTCAATGGTAACGATACCCGCGGTGCCACCGTACTCGTCCAGGACGATGGCCATGTGCACCTTATCGCGCTGCATCTCTCGCAACAGTTCGTCTACCTTCTTGGCCTCTGGAACGAAGTGCGGTGGACGGGCAAGGACACGGGCAGGCTCGTCCAGGGATCCCGCTTCCATATGGCGGAGCAGATCCTTGGCATAGACCAGGCCTTCGATGTCGTCAATGCTCTCGTCGTAGATAGGTATTCTCGAGTGACCGCTCTCCTTGATGATATCCAGGACCTTTCTCAATGGCTCGTCGACCTCAACTGCCACGACGTCAACTCGAGGCACCATTATCTCTCGCACCGTCAGTTCGCTCATCTCGAAAATGCTGTGGATCATCTCGCGCTCCTTCTCCTCGAGCGCGCCTTCCTCCTCCACGGCGTCGACGATCATCCTCAACTCCTCATCCGGCTGCGACATGCCCTCGAGCGCCTGCTGGGCATTCACGGGAACTATCAGCCGGGTCAACCCCCGAAGCGTACCGGTCACCGGCCGCAGAAGGAAATGAACGGTGAGAAGTGGCGTGAGCAAGAAGAAAAGGGTTGGCTCCGGACGCAGAGACCCAGCCGCATATGCTGCCAGCTGCACCCAGAGAATGGCGACTACGCCGATGGCGGCAGCCGTGTAAAAGAGAACGGGGTCACGAGCCAGATAGTAGGAATCGAGAACAGCGCCCAGGCCTGCCGCAAGGGCAAGGCAGGCCGAGTTGGCTACCGTGAGAGTCGCGTGAGGAGACGTGGGGTCTTCAAGTAGCTGCACCAGCTGGCGTGCGCCTGCCACATCATCCGCGGCTAGATGGCGTAGCCTCGCCCTGTTTAGCCTGGGCCAAGCCGCATGGGCGGCGGACGAAGCCGCCATTAGGGCCGCCAACAGCAGTAGGGCGACCAGGCCAGCCCATAAATTAGGTTCCATCTTAACTAGACTTCAGTTCCTATCTAGCAGCTCTCCTAGCTGAAGAGACTGCTCAACGAAATATCCTTATGTATTCTGAGTATCGATTCGGCGATCATCGGCCCAACGCTCAGCACGTCCAGTTTGCTGGGGGCCTCGGCCGGAAGGGCTACAGTGTCGGTGACCACCACCCTCTCGATGGGAGATTGCTCGATCTCCCGCAGGACGTCTGGAGCGAAAACGCCGTGCGTGGCGCATGCATATACCGACCTGGCGCCCCGTGCCACTACCGCCTCCACCGCGGAGAGAAGGGTGCTTCCGGTGGTGATCATATCGTCGACAATGATGGCGCACTTGCCGGCAACCTCTCCCACCATCTCCAGCGCCTGGCCGTTCCGCCGATTAGGTCCCTGCCGGTAGATGATCGCGAGGGAAGCGCCCAGCCTTTCGCGCAGGTCGTTGGCCCTCGCCACCCCGCCCGCGTCGGGCGAGACCACAACCACCTCGTCGCAAAGATCCCGCTTCTCGAAATAGCCTGCCAGCATGCCATGGATTCGGAGGTGGTCAACGGGTATGTCGAAGAAGCCCTCGATAGCGGCGGAGTGGAGGTCCACGGTGAGAAGGCGATCGACACCGGCGGTCGCCATGAGATTGGCAAGCAATTTGGCGGAGATTGGCTCCCGGAGGCCGGCCGTCTTCTTCTCCTGCTTAGCATAGGCCAGATAGGGCACCACGGCGGTAACCCGGGAAGCCGAACACCGGCGCACGGCATCTACCATCAGCAGGAGTTCCATGATATTGTGATCAACCGGCGTGCTCAGGCTCTGAAGCACGTAGACGTCCGAGCCCCGAACGTGCTCCTCCAATCTCACGCGAGTCTCGCCGTCCTCGAAGATCCCTACGCTGGCGCGTCCGCGCGGGATGCCCAGGATCCCCGTTATCTCAGTGGCCAACCGGTCGTTGGAATTGCCCGAAAAGACCTGCAGCCTAGCTTCCACGTTGAACTCCCCCCTGCCGATCCGTTTCCACCCTCTCGGGGTCTTCGTTGCCGCGCTCGATCTGCCTGATCCGCGCCGGTACGCCGACCGCCAGCGCTCCGGCCGGGACGTTCTTCGTCACCACCGAGCCAGCACCCGTTTGCGCCCCGTCGCCCAATTCCACCGGGGCGCGAAGCAGGGTATCGCTTCCCAGAAAGACGTCCTTGCCGATTCTGGTCCGGTACTTCTTGCGCGTCCGCCCGTCGAAGTTGCAGGTGATCGTCCCCGCGCCGACGTTGGTGCCCCCACCGACCTCGGCATCTCCGAGATAGCTGAAGTGGTGCATCTGCACCCCTTCGCCCACCGTGCTGTTCTTCACCTCGGCATAGTTGCCGATCTTCGCCCCTGTGGCGATCACCGCACCCGGTCGGAGGTGAGAGAATGGACCTATGCTCACCCCATCCGCGATCCGACACCGCTCCAGCATGGAAGCCAACACCGAACAACCATTCCCGACCACGGAGTCCTCTATTATGGAGTTCGGTCCGATCTCGCACCGTTCGCCGATCACCGTGCGGCCCCCGAGGTGAGAACCAGGATGGATGACAGAGTCGGCTCCAACGGAAACGTGCCTCCCGACGTACGTCGCCGCAGGGTCAACTACGGTAACCCCGGAGTCCATGAGCTTCCTGCAAAGTCGCTCTCTCATGACTCGCTCGGCTTCAGCCAGCTGCGCCCGGTCGTTCACGCCCATTACTTCCACAGGGTCCGCGGCCTGCACGGTCCGCACCACCTCGTGCTGCGACACCGCCAGCGCGACGAGGTCCGTTAGGTAGTACTCACCCTTGGCGCTTTTCTCGATCTTTCCCAGGTTTGCGGCTATCCAATTGCCGTCAAAGCAGTACAGCCCGCTGTTGATCTCCGTAATGGAGCGCTGAGCAGGCGTCGCATCAGCCTCCTCAACTATCGCCACGACACTCCCGTCCTTATCCCGGATGACGCGGCCGTAGCCGA
>JAJYKO010001089.1 GCA_021788565.1 Chloroflexota bacterium | reverse complement strand
GGTGAAGTCAGGCTGTTGTTCCAGCCCGCCGAGGAGCGGCTGGGAGGCGGCGGCCAGGGTTTCGTGAAGGCGGGCGTCCTGGACGGCGTGAGCATGGTGCTTGGAATGCACATGTGGTCCGGCTTCGAGACGGGCCTCGTCTCCATGACAGAGGGTCCGGTCATGGCCAGCACCGACGAGTTCCAGATCACCGTCAAGGGACGCGGCGGGCACGGCGCTCTCCCACACCAGACGGTGGACGCTCTGGTCGCCGGCGCCTATCTGGTGACCGCGCTGCAGACCCTGGTCAGCCGGCGGGTGGATCCCCTTGAGCCGGCCGTAGTCACCGTGGGCAGTTTCCACTCCGGCACCGCTTTCAACATAATTCCCGAGGAGGCGCTTCTCATCGGGACTACCCGAGCGCTGTCCGAGGACACGCGCGCAAGAATCAAATGGGAGATCGAGCAGCTAGCTACCGAGACAGCCAGGGCTTTCGGAGCCGAGGCGGTCTGCAACTACATAGATGGCAATCCTGTGGTCGTGAACGCCCCGGCACCGACGAAGCTGATGCGCGAGGCGATTTCGAAGGTTGTGGGCTCAGACAAAGTGATAACAGCCCCGCCCACGATGGGAGGCGACGATTTCGCCTTCCTTGCTCAGCAAGTCCCCGGGGCATACTGCTTCGTGGGCACTCGCAACGAATCGGTCGGCTCGGTCTACCCGCATCATCATCCGCGGTTCACGGTCGACGAGGGGTCGCTGGAAATCGGAATCAAGATCTTCATGGAGGCGTTGGAGAGCTTCTTCCATGCCTGATGGCGCCAAGACTCTGGCGATCATCAATCCGGTCGCGGGCGGCGGCTCCGCACGTCGCCGCTGGCCGCTGATCCGCCGCTTGCTCAGCCGCCATCTCGAATTTGAGGCAGTCTTCTCGGAGTTCGCCGGCAACGCGATCGAGTTGGGTAGGGAGGCACGCATCCGAGGCGTCGCCCGCCTTGTGTGCGTAGGCGGAGATGGAACCGTCAACGAGGTGGTCAACGGCGCCTTCGCCGCGGCCTCCGAGAACCCTATGCCGGAGATCGCCATCATCCCCGCGGGAACCGGCGTGGACTTTGCCCGCTCCCTCGGGATACCACATCGCATCGAGGAGGCTTGTGAGCGGCTGCGCAACCGGCGAAGGATGAGGTCGGACCTGGGAGTGGTATCCTATAAAGGAAAAGAGGGCCCGCAGACCCGCTACTTCGTTAATGCGGCGGGACTGGGCTACGATGCCGAAGTGGTGAGATGTCGCAACGGGTTCAATAGATACGTACGAGGAACCATCCCCTATCTGGCGAGCCTGGCGGCGACTCTGCTGAGATACGAAAACAAGGACATAACAATTACTATCGGGGAAGACCGGCGCACCCGGCGCGTAAACGCGGTGGTGCTGGCAATCGGAAGGTTCTTCGGCGGAGGCATGCGCATCGCCCCTCTGGCCGACCTGGCAGACGGCTACTTCGACACCGTTACTATCGGGGATGTGGGTAGGATTGAACTGATCCGGAATGTTCCCGGGGTGTACAGGGGAACGCATCTCCGAAACCCCAGGGTCTCAGTCGAGAGAGCCAGCGAAGTACTGGTCGAATCAAGTCAGCGCGTCTTGGTTCATGCCGACGGGGAACTGCTGGGCGAACTTCCGGCCCGTTTCCAGATCATCCCACGGGCTCTGGATATCCTGTGCTAGAAGGTATTCTCATGGCAAATGGCAAGCTCGCCTTCAGGGCGGGAATTCTGTTCGGATTGACGGCGGGTGCCCTCTGGGTGGTCGCCGGCCGCCGATGGCTCGAGAGCGAATACGAACTGATGGACTGGGATAGGGTCCAGGACATCGCGATTCGCACCAGCGGGAAGAGTCCGGCTATATCTCCATGGACATCCCAAAAGCTCCAGGCCGGCTACGAGGCCATGGTCCGGCAGGTGGAGGATCCTATTGCCGACTACACCGGAAGCCGCCTTCCCGATACGGATACGAGTGTCTCCGTGATGGGACGCCGGGAGTGGATCGAGGCCAACGTCGCGAACTTTCGCGACATGTTCGAGCCTGTGGAGCAGATGTATCGGGAGCTCGGCCGCAACAACGCGGTGATCGTTCCAGGTTTATCTCAGCTCAGCCAACTAGCGGTGAGCAGCCAGATCGGGCTTCTCGTCGGCTACCTCTCCCGTCGGGTTCTGGGACAGTACGACATGAGCGTGCTGGGGCGTGAGCCCATGCCTTCCGGCAAGCTCTACTTCGTTCAGCAGAATATCGAGGGTATCGAGAACGAACTGCGACTTCCTGTGGACGAGTTCCGAATCTGGATCGTGTTGCACGAGACCACGCACGCCCACGAGTTCGAGGTCCACCCCTGGGTGCGCGACTACATGAACAACACATTGCGGGATTACCTGGACAGCGTGCTGGATGAGGTCAGGCGGGCCGCCAGTGGTGGCGGGCACGCGGCCACGGCAGTAGTGGGCCGGATGATCGACAACCTGCGGACCGGTCGTAGCCTGTTGGAGTCCGTGATGAGCCCACGCCAGCAGCAGTACATGAACCAACTGCAAGCCCTCATGTGCCTGATGGAGGGATACAGCAACCACATCATGAACAAAGTCGGCAAGAGAGTTATGCCGCATTTCAACGATATTCAATCGCGGGTCAACTCTCGGCAGAAGGACCAGAGCCAGATCGAGAAGTTGTTCCTCAAG
>JAJYKO010001088.1 GCA_021788565.1 Chloroflexota bacterium | reverse complement strand
ATGAGTCCGCCCGTGAAGACAGATGAGGTCCTGCTCATATCGAACCTTCGAGACGCAGCGGAAATGCCCCAGGATGCCGTAGTGGCCGAGATCGTGATAGTTGATACCAGCGGCGAGCGAACTACCTTGAAGGTCAGGGCAGGACGAGACACGGCCGACTGGGCCTACGACCGGCCGGACGTGCTTCCGCACGTAGACCATAAGCGTCCTGAGGTAGCGGCACAACAATGGGTCACGGATTCAAGGGGAGACCGCTTCCAGGCCAACCTCTACTACGGAGACATTCACCTGGACCGAACGAGAACGGTGGATAAGGTTGAATTCCGCTACATTTATCCCGCCGGCAAGGTCAGGTTGTACGGGATGGCACTGTGGGAGAACCCTTCCACGGCTCACCAGGTGTTGAACAGGAACCACTTCATTCCCCGATACGAGGACGACGAAGTAGCCATCCTGGAGAATCCCTCCGCCCTGCCGCGGGCTTTCCTGGTTTCCTCGGCGACGGTGATGAAACCTACCGATATCCTGAACACCATGGCAAACGGGGATTTCGATCCCCGAGGGACCGCGCTCCTCGAGTTGCCCGCGGAAGACGAGTCGCAAGCTGGCGGCGGAGTGGCCGATCCGAAAACGGTGGCGGATTGGCTGCAGGGTAGCGCTGGCGCCCAACCTGGAAGAGCCCAGATAGTCAGCTACCATGCTGACGAGGCCACGATTCGGACGGTCAGCGAACACAATACCCTGCTGTTCATGGCAGATAGCTACTACCCGGGCTGGAAGGCGCTGGTAGACGGTCGTGAGGCGCCGATATACAGGGCAGACTACCTGTTTCGGGCCGTGGAGGTGCCTGCCGGAGAGCACGAGGTGCGCTTCATCTTCGAGCCCGAGAGTTTCGCCCTAGGCACGAGGCTGTCTCTCTTCACCATCTCTACGCTCCTCCTGGTGTGGGTCGGACTACTGATTGGCCCCGCAGCTTGGAGAAGAACGCCGCTAAATCGCCTTTTGATGAAGCAGGTGACTGCGGGTCCCGATGAGCCAACTCGACAGGAATCCGACCACCCCGATTCCGCGATCTCAGACACAGTCGACAGCTGACCGTCGATGACTCAAGGCCGACAGCTGACTGTATAATGACACGAACACATTCACGAGGGGTCGCAGGATTCCATCATGAGGCTGAAGCTCTATTTCCTGCTCGGGCTGCTGCTGCTCGCCCCGGCCGTTGCCGCCTGTCAGATCTTGCCGGCTCCAGTCCCAACCGCAACAGCGGTGCCTCCCACTCCCACTCCGGTGCCACTGCCGCCCGCATACTCGACCCTGGACAGCTACCTCAAGGCATGGGAGGCGGGGAAGTACGGAGACATGTACGACCTGCTTTCCAAGAGCTCTCAGGCCACCATCACCAGGGACAGGTTCGTCCAGCGCTATACCGACATCACCGAGGGTAGCACCATCCTGTCGGTTAAGATCTCTTACACTGAAGACGAGAAGCTGGCGAAAGCGGAGGGCAGCGTAGACCTGCCGTTCCACGTAGTGTTCACCACCGGCCGAGTGGGTGAGATCCGCGAGGACAACACCCTGCCGATGGTCTTCGAGAACGGCCAATGGCGCGTTGACTGGAGCCCGTCCCTCATCTTCAAGGAGCTCACCGGAGATAACCGCATCCTCTTCCAGCCGTACGATCCCAGGAGAGGCTCGATCCTGGATCGCAAGGGCCGACCCCTCGCTACCGACGGCACCATCGTCTCCGTGGGTGTCGAGCCCAGCCTGATAAAGGATGAGGCGCAGCTGCTCTCGGCACTCCAAAAGGAGCTGAACATCTCTCCGGACCAGGCTAAGAAAGCCTACCAAAACGCCCAGCCCGACTGGTTCGTTCCATTACGCGACCTCTCCAGCGCACAGGCCGCGGCCGTACGTCCCAAGCTGGAGTCCATCCCCGGCGTGATCTTCCAGAACACGCCGGCCAGGGTCTATCCCGCGGGATCTACCGCTGCCCACGTCGTGGGATACATGGGCAAGGTCACGCCCGACGAGTTGAAGACCCTATCTTCGAAGGGGTATACCGCGGACGATATGGTCGGCAGGGCAGGGATAGAGGCGTCCGAACAGGACGTCCTGGCCGGTGAGAAAGGCGGCAAGCTAAGCGTTGTCACCCCGGGGGGTGACGCCGTGAAGGTCATCGCAGAGAAGCAGGCCAAGGACGGCCAGGACGTGCACCTCAGCATCGACCTGGATGTCCAGAAGCTGGCGGAGGACTCCCTCGGGGCGCAGGCCGGCAGCGTAGTGATCCTGGACACGCGTGACAACTCGGTGCTGGCGCTGGCGAGCTACCCTCGTTTCGATCCCAACGAGTTCATCACAGGGTTCTCAGACGCGGATTGGAAGAAGCTGAACGACGATCCACTGCACCCATTCCAGGACCGGCCGGTGGACAGTTCCTATCCGATCGGCTCGATATTTAAGGTGGTCACCATGTCCGCGGGAATAGACAAGGGCGGCTTCACCAAGGACAGCCCGTTTTACTGTACCGGAAAGTGGGATGGGTTGGGCAACGGCCAGGTCCTGGGCGACTGGCTCCCAGGCGGGCACGGCCACCTGAACCTGTTCCAGGGGCTCGAGGAGTCTTGCGACATCGTCTTCTACGAGCTGGGTAAGAAGCTTGACTCTATAGATCCGAACATCGTGCCCACCCTGGCCAGGGGCTTCGGG
>JAJYKO010001087.1 GCA_021788565.1 Chloroflexota bacterium | reverse complement strand
ACGCCACCATCACGGCGGCATCCCCTGCTGGGATCACCCGTGGCAGTTTGGAGGATGCGGCGCTCACAGAAACTCCGCCATCGGCTTGATCTGAACGCCGGCCGACTTCAGCGCCTCGCTCACCGCGGCGGCGATGGACGGCGCGACAGGATTGTCCCCGTGGATGCAGAGCGTGTCCGCCTTCATCTTGATTACCTGGCCGTCGTAGGCGACGACGGTTCCCTCGGTGACCATCCTGAGGGCGCGCTCCACTGCCACCTTGGGGTCGTGGATGGAGGAGTTTGGCAGCTTGCGCGATACCAGGGTCCCATCCGTGTTGTATGCCCGCTCGGGATACGCCTCGAGCGCCACCTTGAGACCGTATTCCTGTCCAGCCTGCACCAGTGGGGAGTTCGCCAGGGCGATAAGGATCAAGTCCTTGCTGAACCTTGAGGCGCCCCGCGCCACGGCACGTGCCACCTCCAGGTCCACGAATGCCATGTTGCCCAGGGCGCCGTGGGCTTTGACGTGCCGGAGCTCGCTACCGTTGGCCTTGGCGAAGGCGTACAGCGCGCCCGTCTGGTACAGCACGTACTCCTCGATCTCCTCAGGCGATGCGGAAATGGGGCGGCGGCCGAAACCCATCAGGTCAGGGAAGCCGGGATGGCTTCCGATCCCAACTCCGTTCTGGATCGCCAGCTTGACGGTCTTGTCCATCACGATGGGGTCGCCCCCGTGGTAGCCGCACGCTATGTTGGCCGAGGTGATGTGGCGCATCATCTCTTCGTCGCTGCCCAGCTTGTAGACCCCGAAGCTCTCGCCCATGTCGCAGTTGATATCGATGTTCACCGTTCACCTCCGTTTCTAGTGGAATGCCGGCGAACCCGGCGCTCACCCGACTATGATACAGCGCTGCACTCACCGGTGCACGACCACGGGCGTGCCCACGGTGGCCCAGTTCCAGAACCAGAGGGCATTGTTGTAAGTGAGCCCGAGGCAGCCGTGGCTCGTGGGGATACCGAAGCTGTCCGTCGTCTTCCACCAAGCCTCGTGGATGGCAGCTCCGCCACTTGTGAAGTACTGGGTGAAGAGCACGTTCTTTAGGTCGTAGGAGTCGGTCATGCCCGGTATGGACGAGCTTTTCATGGTCTCGTTGGCGACCCTGCGAATAATGGTGAACGTGCCCACCGGCGTCGGGTAGTCCGGCCGGCCGCTTGAGGTCAGGACGGAGTGGACTGGAGTGCTGCCCACGTAGGCGGTGAGGACCTGGTCTGTCAGGTTGACGTCGATCCACTTACCGCTGTAGCCGGCTCCCGCTGGCGTGGGCGGTGCGACCTTCGGCACGCTCGTATCGAGCAACATGCTGTAGACGTATTGCCCTGGACCCAGTTCCGCCCAGGTGTCGACCGTGGGCTCTGCCTCGGTGCCTTGCACCCACGCGACCACGGTGACCGGCTGTCCCTGATTCAACACATTCACGATTGGGGCCGAGAGGCTGGGTGCGCTCCTTACGTTGGCCTGGGCGGACAGAACCGTGCCCTGCCACAACTGCGCCGCCGAGGCCCGGGACGGGACCTGCACGAACATCGCGGCCGCCGCGAAAACTGCGGCCAGCGTCAACACGACCGCTCTCCTGGTAAGCAACCACTGCATGGCTAAGAACCTCCATTGAATCGGGCGTGCCGGATAATGCCGCGAACAGACCTCGCTCGGCACGCCGGGAAACCGCCTGGTTGGCCACACGGCTCAATTTCGTAAGACTGCTTCGAAGAAGCAGAATCGGTGCCGAGCGATCAGACGGGGGCCGGGGGGCCGGGGGGACTGGGAGACGGGGTGAGGGGGAGACGCGGGGTCGCGGGGATGCGGGGGGGCGGGGACGCGGAGGCGGGGAGGGGAGGGCAGGTGGGGATGGCAGGTGGGTAGGAGAGCATGGGGAGGGCGAAGCTCCTGCTGAGCCGCCACTTGATGGCACATTAACACACCGCCTCGGGACGGCTGGGCGATGTAGGGCGTGATAGCCCTTCATCAAGTGGCGGCTCGGGCGGGACCCTCGCCCTCCCCCTCCTGTCGCGGCACTCCCGAGACGGGTGAGGGATCGAGCGGGAGACGGGGAGAGTTCAGGCGCCGGGTGGTGCCTCGCCGCGCGCCTGTATGGCCGCTTGCTGGATATCGACCCTGGCCAGTAGCGCCAGGCCCAGCGCAAAGAAGATCACCAGCGAGACGATGGCGGACCGATAGCTGCTGGTAAACTGCAGCGCCAGGCCGAAGACCAGTGGCCCCACGGAGCTCGTCCCCTTTTCGCTGACCTCATACAGGGAGAAGTATTCCGCTTCTTGGCCTCGGGGGACCATCTGAGAGTACGCGGAGCGGCTGAGGGCCTGGCTTCCCCCCAGCACGATCCCCACCACGGCCGCCAGGATGGTGAACTGGAGAGTGTTATGCAGGAAGGCGTACGCGTAAAGGACGGTGCCTGCCCACACTACCAGGCTGAGCACGATGGATCGCTTGGTTCCCAGGACGCCCGCGAGATATCCGAAGCCGATGGCCCCGAAGAACGCCACGAACTGCACCATCAGGATCACGGCCGTGAGGGTGGAGATGGGGATTCCGAGCTCCTCCTGGCCGAACTGGGTCGTGAGGGCGATGACCGTCTGGATGCCGTCGTTGTAGATCAGGTAGGCCACCAGGAAGAGAAGCGTCTGGGGGTAGCTGGGGATCTTGCGCAGTGTGCTCAACA
>JAJYKO010001086.1 GCA_021788565.1 Chloroflexota bacterium | reverse complement strand
ACTCCGTGATAGCCGATGTTGGCACCGGCACCGGCTTCATGCTGGCCGGCGTTGCCCCCCTCGTCGGCAAAGCATACGGCTTCGACAACTCGCCGGAGATGCTGGAGGTCGCTCACAAGAACCTGAGCAGCGCCGCCAACGTGGAGTTAAGTGTCTCCGAGGGTGAATCCCTCCCTCTCCCCGATGGGACGGTGGATGCGGTATTCGCCAACATGTATCTGCACCACGCCACAACCCCCGCCCCGGCGGTTGCCGAGATGGCCCGCGTCCTCAAGCCTGGAGGACGCCTCGTGATCACCGATCTCGATCGGCACAACCACTACTGGATGGCCGAAGAGATGGCCGACATCTGGCTCGGCTTCGAGCGGAGCCAGGTCGAGGAGTGGTTCGCGGAAGCGGGCCTTGGCGATGTGAAAGTGGAATGCACGGGATCGGACTGCTGCGGTAGCTCCGCCTCGGGAGACCTGGCTAAGATCAGCGTCTTTGTGGCCAGCGGGACGAGGGTGTTGTAGGAGGTCACAGTGGCAAGCATTAGAATGGTGCGGGAAGAAGCCGAGGGGACGGTCCCGCTCGTCGAGCCGGACGACAAGCCCTGGTACGATTGAAGTTAGGCCCGCGGATGCCGTTGGCGTCCACCGGTCTCGCGCGCAACTGTTGGTGGAGACTCTGTCTGCATAGCCTGTACTACCGCTGGTTGGTGGCTCCACGAGCGAATGCCCGCGGTAATCGTTCCGTACGTCTTCGGCAACTGCCGGCCGGTGCTCACAGAGACTTTGGTTCAAGACGCCGGCTTCCATCAGACATCACCATTGACAAATGCTTAGCGTGGCTATAGAGTTATCCCCTGGAGGTTGAGTGAACGTTCAATGAATACATCGCCGAGACCGAGGGGTAATCGTGAGGCGCAGGCGCTGGAGCGGCGCAATCAGCTAATCGACACGGCTCTATCCGTGTTCGCCGAAAAGGGCCTGGAAGGCGCGACCGTAAAGGAACTCTCTAAGGCAGCCGGCGTCGCCCAGGGGCTCATGTACCACTACTTCCGAAGCAAACAGGACCTCCTCGAGGCTGTCCGGGAGCGTCACAGCTTCCGTGAAGAGATGGAGCGGACGCTCCAGGTCGGGCGCGACCAACCGGCGGGCGAAGTTATGCTTCAGGTGGCACTGGGATATCGCCAGATGCTGGACACCAGCGACAAATTGGTGAGGGTGATCCTCCAAGAAGCACAGACGAACCCGACCGTGTGGGAGACGCTTCAGGGGGTCATTCGCGACGGTGTCACACGCTTCGCCGCCTATCTCGATCACCGCATTTCGGTGGGCGAGCTCAGGCCACACGACACGGAGGTGACCGCTCGCACCCTTTTCTACGCGGTATTCATGTCCTATTTTACGAGGGTGCCGGCGGGCGACTTCATCCCCGCGATGGTGAGTACCCTGCTGGAGGGAGTGAGAGCTTAGCACCGTTTTCTCGCGAGATTGACTGAACGTTCAGAGAAAGCAAACCGGTTCTCTACTGGAGGCGTGCGGATGTCGGAGTGGATAGCCTGGCTCGACCAGGTCGATAAGTCCGACGTGAAGCTGGTCGGTGGCAAGGCGGCAAACCTCGGAGATATGCTCCGAGCCGGCTTCCCGATACCCAGTGGCTTCAGCATCACCGCCGACGCATACCGCCGGCAACTTGATAAGACCTCGATCGGTAACAAGCTAGAGCAGTTGCTCGCTGAGCGGGCCGGCGACGACGACGCTCTGAGCACGGCTATTTCGGCACTCTTCGAGACTACTCCGATGCTTCCGGAGATCGCCGAGGATATGCGCCGAGCTTACCGGAGGCTGGGAAGGGATTGTCTGGTCGCTGTGCGCTCCTCGGCGACGGCCGAAGACCTCGCCGAAGCGTCCTTCGCCGGCCAGCTGGAGACCTTCCTAGGAGTGCGCGGAGAGGGAGAGCTGATCCGGGCGGTTCAGCGATGCTGGGCATCGCTCTGGAGTGCCAGGGCGATCGCCTATCGAGAACGACAGCGAGTGGCCCACTCGTCGGTCGCGATCGGCGTGGTGGTGCAAGAGATGGTGGACGCTGAGGTGGCCGGGGTCATGTTCACCGTGGACCCGGTATCCGGAGGGCGCGACCGCCTGGTGATCAACGCGAGCTACGGTCTCGGTGAGGCCGTCGTGTCCGGTACGGTCACCCCTGATCGCTTCACCGTGTCCAGGAGCGGCCCGGCGATCATCAGCCGAGGCGTGGCCAGAAAGGACCAGATGGTGGTCCTTGACGAGCACAGCACCAGGACCGTACCAGTCCCACCCGAGAGGCAGGCGGCGTCCTCGCTGTCCGATGCCGGGGTGCTGGAGCTCGCCAGGCTCGGTTTGCGCGTGGAGGAGCACCATGGATCCCCCCAGGACATCGAGTGGGCGATTGCTGGAGGCGCGCTCTACCTACTTCAGTCGCGCCCCATCACTACCCTGGGAAGAGAGCCGGCCGAAGTAGAGTTACCGGGCATGGAGGAGGGTGTGTATGGCTGGGCATCTTTCGAGCGCCTGCCGGGCTTTCTCCGCTCGCGGTTCGTCCCGATCTTCCTTGACCACTTTCCGGAACCCCTCCGACCCTTCGACATCTACACCTCCCTTGCCCAAGCTCTCAAGGGAGGCGGAATGGTCGCGGCGCAGCTCGGAATCAAGTTGCCTGATGGTGCTGCAGTGGCGCACCCGAGTGGGCTGGTCCTGT
>JAJYKO010001085.1 GCA_021788565.1 Chloroflexota bacterium | reverse complement strand
CCGGCAGGCCGCCCTGCCCCTACGGCGAACCATAATCGTGTGGCGCACCCTGAAAAGCAAAAATCGCTTGACAGGAGCCGATGGTTAGTATAGCCTAAGTCACGCGATTAGCCCAGTATCATTCTTGCCACGTACCGAAGACCGTCGCGCACCGGCCCTCACTCGCCTCGGACAGTCCATCGAAGGTCGCGCCAGCTGAGTAGGGACGGACGGGAAAGGGACGGTAAGGGACTCCGACATGATAGCACCGCTGCTCATTACCCTGAGGGAAGGACTGGAGGCTGCCCTCATCCTTGGAATAGTGATGGCGTACCTGGCCAGGACAGGCAACGGGCATCGTTCGCTCCAGATATGGACGGGCGCCGGAGTCGCGATCCTGGTTAGCGTGATCGTAGCACTTGGCATCTTCTTCACGGTAGGCGAATTGGGAGGGACCGCGGAGCAGATCTTCGAGGGCAGCGTGATGCTACTGGCCGTGGCAATGCTCACCTACATGGTCGTCTGGATGAGGCACCAGTCCTCGGGTATCAAGGCTGGGCTCCACGAGAAGGTTGAGACCGCTCTGCGAACGGGCTCCGGATTCTCCCTCGCACTTATGGCCTTCATCGTAGTAGTCAGAGAGGGGATCGAGACCGCCCTCTTCTTCTTCGCCTCCACCCGATCGAGCACGCCCACCGAGTCGATCGCGGGCGGTCTCCTCGGGTTGGCTCTCGCGGCGGTCCTGGGCTACACCATCTACCGGGGCAGCCATCGCCTGAACCTGCGCACCTTCTTCAATGTAACCGGCGTCCTGCTCATGGTTTTCGCCGCAGGGATGCTTGCCCACGGTCTCCACGAATACCAGGAGGCGGGAGTTCTGCGGGGCTTCGTCGGGCACCTATGGAATACAGGTTGGCTGCTCGACGATGAGTCCGGCGTCGGGGGCTTCCTGGCGGGACTGGTGGGTTACAGCAGCGACCCATCCCTGGCGGAAGTCCTGGCCTATCTGGGGTACCTCGGCGTCTCTCTCACCTACTTCTTCCGTTCGGCGAAGAGACCGCGGGGGATCACCCAGCCCGATGCCCGACGGGTTGCCTAGTTTCACAGGGGACTTGTGTCCCCGGGACGGGGCCGGCGGCAGGGATCGGCGTGGGTGGGGGCGGGCGGCTACCGCGACGGCGGCTCCGTTGGGCGCTCGGTGAGCTGCTCGCGGACTTCGGAGCGCATGATCTTGCCGGCGGCGCTCCTGGGGATGGCGGGCCAGAACTCGAACCGACGCGGCAGCTTGTAGCGAGCCAGGCGAGCGCGGCAGTGCTGGGAGAGCTCCTCGGCGGACGCGGTGGACCCGGGCTTGAGGGAGAGAACCGCGACCACGGTCTCTCCCCACAGGGGATCCGGCACCCCGACCACGGCGACCTCATCGACGGCGGGGTGGCCGTACAGCACCTCCTCCACCTCCCGGGGGTAGACGTTCTCCCCGCCCGTGATGATGAGGTCGTTCTTGCGGTCCACGATATAGAAGTAACCTTCGTCGTCGCGGCGCGCGAGATCGCCGGTGTGGAACCACTCCCCGTCGTAGGCTCGAGCCGAGTCCTCGGGATTGCGCCAGTAGCCCGCGCAGACCGCCGGGCCGGAGAGCCACAGTTCCCCCACCTCTCCAGGAGGCACCTCGCGCCCCTCACCGTCGACGACACGGGTGCGGATCAGCAGGGAGGGACGGCCGATGGACCCTCGCTTCCGGTACGCATTCTCGTCCGGAGTGGCGAAGTTGTTCGGACCCACCTCTGTTAGCCCGTAGCCCTGCTTGAAAACCGGCACCTTCCGCCGGTACGTCTCGTACAGCCGCTCAGGACAGGGGGCGCCGCCGGAGATGGCCCACCGTATAGAGGAAAGGTCCGCCTCCTCGAAGCCCGGAACGTCGGCCAGCATCTGGAACATAGTAGGCACCAAAAAGAGCAGCGTTGAGCGCTCCTCGACGATGCTTCGCAGCGCTTGCTCGGGGTCGAAGCGGCGCGGGACCACGATGGTCGCCCCCATCAGCAACAGGGGCAGCGTGAACACATTGAGGCCCCCCGTGTGAAACATGGGGGTGAAGATGTGCGCCACGTCGTCCTCCCGTATCCCCCAGGAGAGGTCCGTGTTGATGGCGTTCCAGAGCATGGACTCGTGGGTGAGGACGGCTCCCTTTGGACGGCCGGTGGTGCCGCCGGTGTAGAGGATGCACCACGGAGCGTCGGGTCGCAGCCGGCGCGGCGGGGCAGGGGCAGCCTCCCTCAGGGCGGAGTAGCTCTGCTCACGAGGTTGGGTAGACCGGGTAGTAGGCGGCTCGCCGGGAGGCTCGCCCTCCCCGTCGGGCTGGTCGATCGCAACTGAGCGGGCGCCTGTTGCCTGCGCCACCGCTCCGGCAAGATCCGCGAACTCCTGCTCGTAGAAGATGAAACTCGGCTCCGCGCTTGCTCCGATCCAACTTAGCTCAGTCTCTGTCAGTCTGTAATTCATTGGGACCAGGATCGCCCCGAGCCGGGCGCAGGCGAAGAGCAGTTCCAGCTGCGGGAGGCCGTTGAGGGCGAGGGTCGCGACCCTGTCGCCCTCGCGGATGCCCAGACCAGCCAACGCTCCAGCGACTCGCGCCGCCCGCTCTGCCAGATCCGCGTAGGTGACGCGCTCGCCGGAATCGGGGAGAACGAGCGCGACCTTCTCGGGAGCCAGCGATGATCTCAGGTAGAGCCAGTCCGATGCCAG
>JAJYKO010001084.1 GCA_021788565.1 Chloroflexota bacterium | reverse complement strand
GACAGTGCCCTGGCCGTAGTGGGCCCGGCTGCGTTCGGCTACGACGTGCCCTTCCTGCCGCTTCCCGGCGACCTCCTGGGCCGGAGCGCGCCAAAGCCGCCTTCTGTCACCGCTCATTGACGCCCTCCCCACGGCTGAAGCCGGGGGATTCCTCGGTTGCCCGAGGTCGGTACTCCCTCGCGGTTCCCCGCTAGTTCCTGTTTCACAGGGAGGCTAGTACAGCGTCCCAGAAGTTCGTTCCTTTCTGAAGGGATCGGGGGAGGAGAAGGTCGAGGTAGCGATCGGGGGCTGGACAATTCGTCGCCGAGTCAGTATGCTGGCTCTGAAAGCTATCAGTACAGGCTCATGATCGGCGGTGGGATGCACCATGGGAGAGCCGGCGCGCGTCAGTCTGACGGAGCAGCAGCGCACTGAACTGGCCCGTTGGGTTCATGGTCAGCGTGTCGAGTACAGGTTGCGCTTTCGCGCGACGATCGTCTGGCAACTGTTCGTCGAAGGCCTCGATCAGTTCGAGGTGGCGGAAGGGTTGGAGACGAGCGTGAAGACAGTGCGCAAGTGGCGCAATCGCTATCTCGAGGGTGGGATCGAGGGGTTGCGCGATCAGTATCGCTCTGGGCGCCGTGGCGTGTTCAGGGTTGGCCAGCGGTGCGAGCTGATCGCGATCGCTTGCGATGACCCACACAACTACGGGTATCCCGAAGGATCCCCCTGGACGCTGGACATGTTGAAGGAAACCGCCAAGCGCGAGATAGCGGGACCTGAGATGAGCCGTTCGAGCGTGCAGCGCACGCTCAGCGAGATCGATCTCAAGCCGCACAAGATGCACGGCTGGCTACACAGCCGAGATGAGCACTTCAAGGAAAAAGTCAACGACGTGGTCGATCTCTACCTCAATCCACCTGTGGATGCCGTCGTCCTGAGCATCGACGAGATGACCGGCGTCCAGGCGCTCGAGCGGCGGTTCGAGACGAAACTGCCCCTGCCCGGGCGCGCAGGACGCTTTGAGTTTGAGTACACCCGGCACGGGACGACCTCCCTGATTGGCAGCCTGGCGGTGCACACAGGGGAGGTGGTCGCACGGTGTGGCGCCACTCGCACAGCGGACGACCTAATCGCCTTTATGGAGGATGTCGCTGCACACTACAGCCCGCAGAAGTACAACAAGATCGTCATCATCTGGGACAATCTGAACATCCACCACGAGGGTGCCGACGCGCGCTGGACCACCTTCAATGCCAGGCACGGCAACCGCTTCGAGTTCCACTACACCCCCCTGCATGCCTCTTGGGTCAACCAGGTGGAGATCTTCTTCTCCATCCTGCGCAGGGCCGTCCTACGCTGGGGCAGTTTCAGTTCCGTGAACGCGCTCGAGGAGGCGATGATGGCGTTCATCCACCGCTGGAATACGGTCGACGGGCACGCCTTCAACTGGACCTTCCGTGGCTACCCCTTGCAGGCCAAGGCAGCGTAGCATGCCAGACATCTTCTTGGACGCCGCCCGCTCGCACGCCGAAACGATCCTGCATGAGCGCGGCTACACCCACCTCCATGTGCGAACCTACGGCCAGCAGCTGGTCATCTACTCCGGCGACGCGGACGACCGCCAGAACCGGGCTCGCCTGACCCTGCTACGAAGCGATCGGTATCGCCTCGACATGGCCACACACCGTGGCAGGTGGGAGACCACTCCCTTCACCGGAACGCTTCTTGAAATGCTCGCCATGCTCACCGATCAATTCGGCTTCGTCTTGGCCGACTTCTAGCTCTCCCAACCGAGAGAACGGGAAAGAACTTACGGGAAGCTGTACTAGGAATAGCTTTCTCGTGCGGTTCTTGCGTGTCGTGAATCCTGTCTCGTCCTGCTCGATTCGGTTTCTTCCTGTATCAACCGTTGCCAATGGCGTTGCCACCTGGTTCGGTCATAGAAGGGCCGAGAACTCCTCGACACTCATCTCCGCTTGTCGCAAGATGCTGCTCAGGGTCCCCGGCGGAATAGTCTCTCCGGCGTGCACCGGCACTGTGACGACTCCGGGCACTCCACCCTTGTGAAAGTGGTGATGGCTGCCCGTGACCCGGACCAGAACAAAACCAGCACGCTCCAGGGCACGACCCACCTGGGCGCCGGTAACCCTTGGCAGACGACTCACTGCGAGACTGCGATCTTGACAGTCTCAACTGTCGCTTGGCCAGGCCCCTGTGGCACTCGCTCGCCAATCTCACGTAGAGCGTCAAGATGTCCGGCAATGGCTTCTTGAGCACGTTCCAAGGCTTCAGATCGGGTGCTCCCGAAGGTATAGCATCCAGGCAATGCCGGCACCGTGACATTCCATGCCTTGCCTTCTTCGTCCCACTCAAGCACGACCTGGTACGATATGGTCTCCACGGGGAGCCTCCTCCGCGGAACGGCTGATAACGACATTATACCCGGACTCGCTCAACCCGTTGAACCTCTCGGTACCGAGGAGATAGAAGATGAAGGCCAGTCTAGTGGTGCATCGTGTGACCGCATCGATCGAAGACAACCTTGGCTTGATCCTCAGCAGCGTTGATGAAGCATCTCGACAGGGCTCGGACCTAGTGATGTTCTCTGAATCTGCTCTAACCGGATTGGTCAATGACGACGTTCCCGAACATGATGTTCTCTTGGGAACCGCTCTGCATGGTGCCCAAGTCGAACTGGTACGGCAACACGCCAAGGCAGACAACATCAACGAGATCGGA
>JAJYKO010001083.1 GCA_021788565.1 Chloroflexota bacterium | reverse complement strand
TAGCAGTAGCAGCTGGGGCACGAGAGGGCGCAGTTGCCACAGGCCAGGCACTTGTCCTTCAGCTTCGCCCAGTAGGGGTGGTCGTAATTGGCGTTCATCAGTGCCGGCAGGCCTGTGGTGTCTAGTGCCTTGGGCATCGCGGCAGTTGCTTCCCTTACCAGCTGCTCCTTCTTCGCCAACGCTTCTCCCACCCGTCCGTCCCAGGCCAAATGCGCCACCGCCGCCTTTCCCTTTTCGCTTCCGATGTCGAGCAGTAGCGAGTCGCCCAGATCGGTGAGCAGCAGGTCGTAGCCGTCCGCGGGGGCGGGACCGGTCTTCATGGAGGCACAGAAGCACTTGTCATGCGGAGGCGTTGTGCAGGTCATCGCTACTATCAGTGTGGCCTCGCGTCGCGCGGCGTAAACGGGGTCCACGTAGCTCTGCTGGTAGACCTTGTCCAGCAGCTTGATGGCGCTGAGGTCGCAAGAGTGGACACCAAAGAGGACCTGTGTGTTCGAGGCGTCTGGCTGCTCGACGGTGAAGCCGTTCCCTCTACGCACGTAGAATAGGGCCTCGACCGGTCGGAGCAGGAACTTCTTCGGAGAGAGCACCGTGGTGTCGTAGCCGAGGGCCAGATCGGCCGCGGCCGAAATCGGTGAGAACACGAAACCATCGTTCTTTCGGGTCGGGCCGTATATAGGTCCGTATTGCCGCAGCAGCGCAAGCAGGCTCTCCAGCGAGCCCTCATCAGAGGCCGTCGCCATTGCCCGCGTACCCCGCTGGGCTGCCTCGCCCGTTGTCATGGGGCTACCTCCTTGATCAACTGAATGCACGCCTGAAATATCCGAAGACAACAGGCTTACGCCCGAGTTGCCGCCCTGAGGGGGTGCAACTCTTCTTTGCCTGTCGACAGCCATGCCACCCATTTCGCGCACCGGGGATTGGGCAACCACCTCCTTTTCCACCCGCTCACGGGCCTCCTCTGCCCTGGGCAAGGCGACCGTGAAGGTCGTGCCCCTACCCAGCTCGCTCTCTACATCTATTCTCCCGTCATGCGTCTCCACGATGCTGCGCACGATGGAGAGGCCCAGTCCCGTACCCTCCTCGGTGAAACTCCGGGCGCTGGGTGCCCGGTAGAACTCGTCGAAGATTCGCGACCTCTCCGCGGGAGATATGCCGATGCCGGTATCGGCTACCTGGAACTGGACCGCGGAAGGCTCGGTTTTCACCCTTACCTCCACTCGGCCCCGGTTGGGCGTGTAGTTGATGGCGTTCGCGACGAGGTTCGTGACCAGTTGCTCCATCGACTCGGCGTCAGCGAGCAGATTTGCGGGGCCTCCCTCGTTCATCGTCGCGAGCGCGACCTCCTTGGCCTCGGCGCGCGGCCCCTGCAGGGCCACTACCTTTTCGACTACCTGTAGCAGATCGACCGGCCTCTGCTTGCTGGTCGGCTTCAGGTCCCGGGCTCGGGAGAGCGCAAGCAGGTCTCCCACAAGGGCCAGCAGCCCCTGAACCCGTTTCTCGGCCCGCGCGATCATCTCTCCCTGAGCAGAGGGCACCACTCCGACGTAGCCATCCAGCAGCACTCGGAGGGTAGTCCGGATGGCGGCCATCGGTGCCCTGATCTCGTGAGAGACCTTGCGCATGTACTGGCTCTTGGTTTGCTCTAACTGGACTTCTCGATCGTAGGCGCTCTCCAACTCCTTCGCCTTCGCCTCCAACTGGGCATTCAGCAGCAGTATCGCCTGGTCCCGCTCCCTCAGCCGCCCAACAATCGACGTGGCCATATAGGCGACCAGGTAGAGCGTACTTGCGAATATCAGCAGCGAAGTTCCGATCAGAAGGGCGCTACGCGCACGTTCGCTCCACGCCGACGCGAAGACCGGCTGATGCGGCAATAGCCCGCTGAACTCCCCCAGGACCAGGCATGAGAACATCGCGATTGCTGCCGTCGCCAGAAGGAAGGTGTCCCGCCGGGAGAGAAGGATGCTGGCGATTACGATGTGGAACACGAAGTAGAAGGCGAGGACGTTCTCGACGCCGCCCGAGAAGTGGACGATCAGGGTGAGGAAGAGGAGGTCCACGAGGATCTGGCTGTTCGCCATCCACTGGCATGCCCTGGAGTACTGGTCTGCCAGGTTAGCCTCGCTCCACCTTAGGGCGATCAGGAATAGTGAGTTGTACACGGCGATCGTGATCCCAACCAGGTAGAGGGGAAGCGCGTCGAGGTTGAGGCCAAGCACCCTGGTGGACATGAATGTGCCGTACAGGACCGCCGACGCCGCGATCCACCGCAGGCGGATTAGCCAGTGAATTCGCTGGCCGAGCTCCGCTTCTACAGGAGTTGATCGAGCCATGCCCGCCTCCGCCGGCCATCACGCTGCCGGTCGCGAGGAACTGGACGAACGATCTACAACATCCTCTGGCGTTCGTAGCCGCGCGCTACAACCGTGGTACGTTCAGCACCTTATCGATCTTGGCAAGGAGCGACCTTGGCTCCACGGGCTTGTCGATGAAGCCCTGAACAGGCAGATACTCGCCTTCTTTGTACGTGCTATCGCTCTGCTCGGGATAGAACCGGAGTTCCGTCGTATCGTGGATCGCCGTTAGAACCACGATGGGGGTGTTATTCACCGCGGCGTCCGAGTCGGCACGAAGCTCCCAGACAAACTCGAAGCCTTCCGTGCCTTCGGGCATCATCACGTCCAAGAGAATGAGGTCGGGCCTGTCAGCTCGGGCTCG
>JAJYKO010001082.1 GCA_021788565.1 Chloroflexota bacterium | reverse complement strand
TGCTGGATCAGCGTGGACTTGCCGGAGCCGTTCGTACCGATGATCGCGACGCAGCTACCACGCGCTACCTCCAGGTCGACGTCGATCAGCGCGGCCTTCTCGCGGGCGGCGGACCGGTAGATGTGGGAGAGCCGTCTGGCCACGACGATGGGATCGTTCAACCCGCGATCTCCCGAGCAATGGCCTGAATCGTCAACGCCTCGGTCGAGACCGGCACACCTGATTGGCGGAGGCGAGACGCAAGCTCCACCGGCTCCGGCACCGACAGCCTCAGACGGCGCACCATCTCCAGGTCGGCGAACACCATCGCGGGAGGGCCTTCCAGAGCGATCCGGCCGTCCTCCATCACCACGACTCGATCCGCCAGCACTGCTTCCTCCACCAGGTGCGTCACATGGATGATGGTCAGCCCGTGATCCCTGTTCAGGTCGTGCAGGAGCGCCGTGATCTCCGCGCGGGCCAGGGGATCCAGCAGGGCAGTGGGCTCGTCGGCGACGATACAGCGGGGCCGCAAGGCAAGGACGCCAGCTGCCGCTACGCGCTGACGCTGTCCGCCGGAGAGCTTGTGAGGCGGCAGGCCCCGCAGGTCCGTGATGCCCACAGCATCCATGGCCCAGTCCACCCGCTCGCGGATCAGCGACTCCGGCATGCCGCGCATGGCCAGTGACCACGCGACGTCGTCCTCGACTACAGTGGCGATAATCTGGTTGTCGGGGTTGTGGAAGATCATTCCCACAGTATCGCGGATGGCGCTGCGGTTGGCCTGGTCGCGGGTATCCAGCCCGGCCACGAGCACCCTGCCGCCGTCGGGCGTGAGAAGAGCGTTGCAGTGGCGCGCAAGGGTGGACTTGCCGCTCCCGTTGTGCCCGAGCACGGCCAGGTACTCTCCCTCCGCCACCTGGAGGCTGATCCCCTGCAACGCGGGACGGCCAGCGGCTCCGTCCTTGCCCCGATATGAGTAGGAGACGTCCTGAACGTCGATCAAGGTAGTCGGGCTCACGTCGCCGATCCTCGCCGTATCAGGCCGCGTTTGATTCCCTCGCGAACGGCGAAGAGCCTGACAATGAGCCTCCCTCCGGCACGACCGGGGAAGGGCGTAACGTCGTAGCCGAGGAGCCGCGCCATGGCGTTGGTGAAGGCGTACATGCCTATCACGACCGGCCAGAGCAGCAGCCATAGGGCGACAAAGTAGAATATCCACCAGTAGGTGAAGACGACCTGCGCCACCGAGTTTACGGCCGGGTACATCTCCCCGTGCCACCAATCGGTCAGGCCTGCCCGGGATGCGAGGAAGCTCATGACAGAGATCGCCGCCGCGTAGCTCTTCTGCAGGGCCACGAGGAGCTCGGTCAACGGAAGCCCCGCGAGAAGCGCGAAGACAACGACCACGGCGTAAAGGGCGACGGCAGAGCCGGTCGTCCCCACCAGCAGGACAACGGGCCAGGGCACCCTCCGTTTCATTGTCACGCCGAGGTACAGCCCCGCTCCACAGGTGAAGATCAACGGCACGGTGAGCTGAAAACCGGTCATCACCCCCACGACGAAGAGGGCTACTGCCGAGGCCATGACGCCAACATACAGACCGCGCCGGAGGACCAGCACGGCAAACACCACGGAGGTCAACATTCGGAAGAAGACGTCCAGATATGGCATGTAGAGGGAAAGTAGTTGGAAGACGATGGAGATGTCGGCCAGTAGGGCTCCCTCGGCAATCTCTATCGGTCGCATTCTATGAGTCATCCGAACTCCAGCACTTCATGTAGCGTCGGGGACAAGCCCCAACGCAACGCGGTCTCTTCGTCCAGAACAGGGGCAATTGTGGGGCCAGCGCAATCCACCCCGGGCGGGCCGGCCCGCTGGGCCGGCCCCTACAAGTCGCCTGTCACCCCGGCTCCCCGTCGGAGCCGTTTCACGACCTCCCACCAGCTCGGAGCGATGACGCCCGCGGCCACCGCGACGGCCCACGCCGCCGGAGCGATCGCCGTCAGGTGGAGGGATGCCCGCAAGAAGGGGACGGTTACCCCCAGAACCGTCAGCAGCAGCGCCCCAGCCGCCCACAACAGGTACGGACGGTTGGAGAAGAGCCCCTGCCGGAGGAGAGACTGCCGCTCTGAGCGCATGTGGGCAGCCAGCGCCAGGTGCCCCACCATCCAGGTAGCAAAGGCTACCGTCTGCATCTTCGCAGAGTCCATGCCCCGGCTCCAGGCCCACAGGTAAGCGATGGCAACTGCCGCCGCCAGGGAGAAGCCGCCAGCGAAAACGCCGATTTGCATCGATCGGTCCATGAAGGGCCTGTGGGGGTCCCGAGGCCGCCGTTCCATCACGTCCTCCTCCGGTCGCTCGGCCACGAAGGTCGTGGAGGCCCCCAGGTCCATGAACAGCTCCATCACGATGATCTGGACCGGCGCGAAGGGGACCGGCAGCTGCATCAGTACTGCCGCCAGGGAGCTACCGATAAGGGCCACCTTGGCAGCCAGGTAGTACCGCACCGCCTTGCGCAGGTTCTCGAACAGCTTGCGCCCCTCGCGGACGGCGGAGGTCACGGTAGCGAAGTTGTCGTCGGTGAGCACCATGCCGGCCGCCTCCCGGGCGACATCGGTACCGTTCTGGCCCATCGCCACCCCGATGGCTGCCTCCCTGAGGGCGGGCGCGTCGTTCACCCCATCCCCAGTGACGGCGACCACCTCGCCTCGATCTGTCAGGGCGCGCACCAGTCGCAGCT
>JAJYKO010001081.1 GCA_021788565.1 Chloroflexota bacterium | reverse complement strand
GGAGTTCTCCACCGGATCCCATCCCCAGTAACCTCCCCACCCTAGCTCCACGTATGCCCACTGCGCACCGAGGATGTTACCTACTGCGAGGAAGGCCCAGGCGGCGAGAGTCCATCCCCTTGTGAGGCGGATCCATTCGTCACCGAGTTGCCCCGTGATCAATGCCGCGATCGCAAACGCGAAGGGCACTGTGAAGGCGACGTAGCCGAGGTAGAGGGCGGGCGGGTGAAATAGCATGCCCACGTTCTGAAGGAGCGGATTCAGCCCCTGACCGTCCGCGGGGATGACCGCGGATTTCGCAAATGGATCAGAGATGAATGTGAGGATTGCGAGAAAAAACGTAGCCACGAATCCCATCACGGCCGTGACCCATGGCATCAGGGTCTTGTAACGGCCACGGAACTGAAGCGTGATCAGGAACAGCATTAGAACCACGCCCCAGGCCCACATCAGGAGCGAGCCCTCCTGGCCGGCGTAAGCTCCGGAGAGGCTGAAGGCAAGATTGGTCTCACGATTGTTATATTGGGCAACGGCCTGAATCGAGAAGTCGTGCACAGCAAAGACATAGAGTAAAGTGCCCCAGGCTATGGTGACGAGTGCAGTCGCGGCGTATACCGCGCGTCTCGCGCTGGCTAGCACTTCAGGCTGCCGCCAGGTTATGCCGAGTGCCGACGCGAGTGTGAGGTAGGCGGAGATCACGAAGGCGACGACCAGGGAGATGCGTCCGATTTCTGCCATTGAAAACCTCGTGTTCAGGGATTAGGAATCAGCGGATAGCGATTAGCTGTTACCAGCCGGCTTCTCGCCATAGTCAGGACAGAATCGATGAAGAGCAACAGAGTGCCCATCACCCTGGCAATCAAGAGCCAACGGCTAACAGCTAACAGCTACTTGGGTTCGTACTTTGAGGCACACTTCGTCAACATTGAGCTTGCCTGGAACTTGCCATCCGTTCCAAGCTTGCCTTCCAGGATGACCCCGTTGCCGGCCTGGAACGTGTCAGGAACCGTCCCTGTATAGGTAACAGGCAAGTTCTTGGTGCCGTCGGTGAGGGTGAAGGCGACCGAGCTCGCTCCGCGATCCCACTGCACGGTTCCATCGAGCACCTGACCGCCGATCTTCATCTGCTGGCCAACGGCTTTGTCGCCCATGGCCGCCAGCTCGGTAGTGGTGACGTAGTACTCGCTGCCGCTCTCTATAGCCGCGTATATCATGTAGCCGATGGCGGCGACTATGAGGAGCCCGGCAATAAGGAATCGAGTCTTAGGACGAGAGCGTTTTCGGGGAACAGCCCGCACAGATGCGCGAGCGGATGGGGGACGAGCGGGATTCTCTGTCAGCGTTGACACTTCTCCTCCACTAATGACCCGTTCCGGTCGCGGGGTATTCGTAGCGTATGCCGGACGGATCGTGCTAGCCGCTGTTCCGAGAAACGGCGTCGTCTGTGACACCGCGCATCACCGGGACCAACCTGCGTCCCGACCAAGTCTATCTAAAAGGCCCGGTTGGGCCGTTGCTTCCAGGCAGCGCCCCAACCGGGCCTGACGGTTGGGGCGCTCTTATCGAGGTGGAAGGGAGGGAGGTACCACCACGATGTTGCTAATTGCTTTTGGGTTTGGCCCCACGTTACCGCGGAGCTGGCTCCCTTAAGCAGGGTAATCATAATCGACGAACCTTAGAGGAACCTGAGTCGAAGATGAGATGAAAATAAGAATCTAGCTGATGGCTGGTAGTCGGAGGGTGAAGGTGGTGCCGCGAGGGCCGCTCTGGACAGTCAGCTCGCCCTTGTGCTCCTCGGCGATCCAGCGGGCGATGGCCAGCCCCAGGCCGGCGCCGCCTTCGTCCCGAGCCCTGGCCTTATCGGCCCGATAGAAGCGCTCGAAAACGTGGGGCAGATCTTCGGAGGCGATGCCGATCCCGTTGTCACTCACGCTCAGAAGCGCGCTGCCCCCATCCCTGTCCAACGAGAGCTTTACCAGCCCCCCGGCCGGCGTATACTTTAGCGCGTTGTCCAGCAGGATCAGAAGAAGCTGCTTGAGCCAGACGTGGTTTCCCATTACCGAGACCCTGCGAGTCGGGCCGAGCTCGAGGGCGATTCCCTGCGCCTGGCTTTCCATCTGGCGGTGCACGTCCGTGACCAGGTGGTCCAGGGAGAGCTTGCTCATCTCGATCTTGTGACCGGCGTCGGCTCTAGCAAGGAGTAGAAGGTCCGATGTGAGCCTGCTCAGCCTATCCACCTCCGCGGCCACATCGGCCAGCGCCTCCGCACGGTCCTCCCTCGGAGCGTCGAGGGCGCGGCGGAGGATATCTATGTTGCTCCGTATCGAAGTCAGTGGGGAGCGCAATTCGTGTGATGCATCGGCCACGAAGCGCTTCTGGGCCGCATACGCGCTGTCGAGGCTGGCGAGCATCTCGTTGAACGTTACGGCCAGTCTTCCGACCTCGTCGTGGGACTTGCGTGCTGGTAGTCGCTGGCCGAAACCCTGGGAGAGGGCGATGGAAGTTGCCGTGTTGGTGATCTCGTCTATGGGGCGGAGAGCGTTCCTCGCAATGAGCCAGCCCACGCCCACTGCCATGGCCAGGCCGGCCAGGTTGCCGCCGACCAGCAAAATTCGGAGGGCGCCGAGGGCGTCGTCGATTGGCTGGAGCGAGCGAGCTGCCAGCACGAAGCCACGCGGCTCCTTGTCGCCAGCGATAGGCACCAGGTAACCGCGATACCTGGCACCGC
>JAJYKO010001080.1 GCA_021788565.1 Chloroflexota bacterium | reverse complement strand
ACGCGCTGGCAGTCCTCGGTACGAGCGGCGAACAGGTGGTGGATGACGTACTCGAGGCCTGCCGCGGAATGGCCGATTTGGCATCGCGATTCGGTGCCTCTGTTGTGGGCGGCGATACAGTCTCCTCTCCCCTGACTATGCTCAGCGTTACTTTGATTGGCATGACGGTGGGAGGCAAGGATGCTAGCGGGAACCTGCCCATTCTGACCCGCTCGGCTGCCCGCCCCGGTGACAGCATCGCGGTCACCGGCAGCCTGGGCTCTTCGGCCGGGGGTCTGGAGCTGCTTCTCGGTGACCATCGAGCTATCCCTGAACAATTCGCTCCGCTGGTGGACGCCCACTCCAGGCCGATGCCAAGGGTGAGGGAGGGGCGGCTACTCGTAGAGGCGGGTGTTCGCTGTGGAATGGACCTGAGCGACGGGTTGGCCGGCGACCTCAAGAGGATCTGCAGGGCTAGCGGGGTCGCGGCTCGAATCGAGGTGGACAAGCTGCCCATCCAGCCGCTTCTTGTGAACGCATTCGGCGACAGAGCCCGCGAGTTTGCTCTATCAGGAGGAGAGGACTACGAGCTTCTCTGTGTCGCTCCACTGGACGTGCTTCGGCGGGCAAAGCGCTCGCTGGAGGCGGAGGGAACTCCACTGACAATTGTCGGGACGGTGACAGAAACCGTAGCCGGACAACCGCCGTTGATGCTGCAGGGCCAGAACGGCAGGCTCTATGCGCCGTCGAGGGCCGGCTGGGACCATTTCGCGGAAGGTGACAGCACGCGTGTCAATACAGCCAGGGGTTGAGCACTTGGGCTTTGTGAGCAGAGGCCCCGGGCACACGAAGTCGTTCGGTGTCGAGATAGGAAGAGCGCTGCTGCCCGGGGACCTCATTTTGCTGGAAGGGCCCCTCGGGGCTGGAAAAACCACTTTCGTTCAGGGAATAGCCGTGGGCGCCGGGGCGGTCCAGCGGGTGACCAGCCCCTCATTTACCCTCATTAACGAGTACCGAGGCCGGTTTCCCATCTTCCACGTGGACCTGTTTCGCCTCGCTACGCTGGACTCTGAGATGGAGCAAGCGATCGAAAGCTGCGAGGATGGCGAGGGAGTGGCAGTCGTGGAGTGGCCTGACCTCCTGCCGGCCGACCTGCGGGAAGGGGCCCTTTACATAGAAATGCAGGCCCTGAGCGACACCGAGCGGGGCCTCGTGCTCCGCACCACGGGCTCGCGTTGGCAGCCAGAGGTCCTCACCCGAATGATCGAGGCCGCTCTTCGCTGTCCGATGGGCGTGGTAGACTGAGGTGATACTCGCTCTGGATACGTCTACGGCCGTCGCGAGCATTGCCCTCTACGACGGTTCGGTATCGGCCGAGATCACCTGGCACTCGGGGCGCAACCACTCCGTAGAGCTGATGGTTCAGACGGCCAATCTCATGAGGCTGCGGCACGTTCAGCCAGCGCAGTTGACGGCGGTTGCGGTGGCCACCGGCCCCGGTTCTTACACGGGATTACGCGTTGGGCTGGCTGCCGCAAAAGGATTGTGCCTGGCTCTGAAATTGCCCATGATTGGGGTGTGTACGCTCGACATTCTCGCCGAACCTCACAAGGAGGCACGCGTGCCGGTGCGACCGGTTCTCGATGCTGGCCGCCACCGTTACGCGACAGCACTGTATCGAATCCGTGGTGGGGAATTTCAGCGGGTGAGCGACATCGAGGGCATGAGGATGCCCGAGATCGCGGCCAGCTTACGTGAAGAGACCTTGCTCTGCGGAGACCTGGCCGAGTTGACGGATAGCGGCGAGGCCAGCGGCCGATTTGTGCGAGTTGCCAGCCCGGCTTCATCGTTTCGGAGGGCCGGATACCTCGCCGAAATTGCTTGGAGGCTTTTCCAAGCAGGTGAGGTTCAGGACCCCAAGCAGGTCGAAGCCCTTTATCTTAGTAAGGAGGTCGCGTAGCCATTCGCGCCGAAGATCGACCGCCGTTTGTGATCGAGCCGATGCAAATCGAGGACATCCCGGCCGTGATGAAGGTGGAGCGAGAGTCCTTCACCATGCCGTGGCCTGGCAACGCGTACCGGCGAGAGCTGAAAGAGAACAAACTTGCTCGCTACGTGGTCGCGCGACGAACAGGGCCACCCCTGGCTGGTGACCTGCCACCCGCGTCTGAACGTGACGCGGCACCGGCGCCGCGGCGCAGCGGATGGGGAGAGCGGCTTCGACGGCTACTCGTTGGCGCAAGTGACGCTGAGGCCATGCCGGATGATCTGGTTTCCAGGCGCGTTGTCGGCTACGCCGGGCTGTGGCTCATGGTAGATGAGGCTCACATCACGGCCATCGCCGTCGCCCCACCTTATCGCGGCTTCGGCGTGGGAGAGCTGATGATGCTCAGTATGGTGGACGTTGCTCGGGAGATAGGCGCACAGTTCCTGACCCTGGAGGTGCGGGTCTCCAATACTGTGGCGCAGGGCCTGTACCGAAAGTATGGCTTCAAGGATACCGGCGTTCGGCGCCGGTACTACAGCGACAATAACGAAGATGCCCTCATCATGTGGTCCGATCCCCTCGAGTCCCCGGGCTTCCTTCAGATGATCGACCACCACCGCCAGGACCTCATCGACCGGATGCGCTCGACGCGAACTCAATCGGAGCTCCGCGCCAAAGCTACCCAGACGTAAGGGAGGCACCATGGCGGCAAAGATCGCGCTGATTGACGGCAACGCGCTGATTCACCGCGCGTTTCACGCC
>JAJYKO010001079.1 GCA_021788565.1 Chloroflexota bacterium | reverse complement strand
TTGAGTATGAAACGTCCGTATCAGATTACCGCAGTGGTGGTTTTTCTCTTCGCGGCCTTCATTGCCCAGCAGTCGCTGGAGTTGAAGTACTACACGTCCCTCGGTCCCGGCCCAGGCTTTTTCCCGTTCTGGCTGGCGATCATCATGATGGTTCTTGCCGGCTTCATGTTCTACCACGCCACCTTCGGAGAATCCGCCCCAATGCCCGACGACTTCTGGGCCAGCAAAAACGGTTACCTGAAGGCCCTGGCGGTGATTGTCTCCATCATCTTTGTGGTCTGGATGATGGATGAGCTCGGCTTCCGTTTGACGATGGCAGTCTTTTTCGCCTTCCTGCTGCTTACCCTCGGGAGGCGGAAAGGCATCGTGGGCTGGGTGACCATGGCAGCAGTCACAGTTGGAGGAAGCTGGGGGGCCTTCTGGCTGTTCAACGACATGCTGCAAGTTCCACTGCCGGCCGGAATGTTCGGGTTTTAGGAGGAGATAGGTGGAATCCTTTGGCTTCCTGATGCATGGCTTCACCATAGCCCTGCAGCCGACCAACCTCATGTTCGCGGTCATCGGCTGTTTGCTCGGTACCCTGATCGGCGTGCTTCCCGGCGTCGGCCCCGCGGCCGGCACCGCCATCCTTATCCCGATCACCTTCGTTCTGGACCCTACTCCGGCCATCATCATGCTGGCCGCAATCTTCTACGGCGCGATGTATGGCGGGACCATCACCTCCGTGCTGGTGAACGTGCCCGGCGAAGCTGCCTCAGCCATCACCTGCATCGAGGGCTACGAGATGGCCAAGAGGGGGCGCGCGGGACCCGCCCTCGCTGTCGCTGCCATCGGCTCCTTCATAGGTGGAAACGTGGCGACTTTTGGCCTGGTGCTGTTAGCGCTGCCGCTGACCGCCCTGGCGCTCAAGTTCGGGCCCCCAGAGTTCTTCTCCCTGATGTTCGTGGGCTTGTCGCTGGTCACAGGCCTCGCAGGTAGGAGCCTGGTTCGAGCCCTGATGTCGGCGGTATTAGGGCTGATGATCGCTATGATCGGCATCGACCCTGTGATGGGTGCCCCCCGTTTCTCCTACGGCTTCACCGAGCTCTTGGACGGCTTCGGCATTGTGCCGGTGGCCATGGGAGTCTTCGGCCTCGGCGAGATCCTCCTGAATGCCGAGGGTGAGGTTGCCAACGTTTTCGAGACCAAGTTCAGCGATCTCTGGATGTCCTGGAAAGACTGGAAGACTTCCTTCTGGCCGATCTTCCGTGGCACCTTCATCGGTTTCTTCCTGGGGCTCATCCCTGGCGTGGGTGCCGTCGTCCCGACGTTCGTCGCCTACGTCGTGGAGAAGAAGATGAGCAAGTACCCGGAGAAGTTCGGGACGGGTATGATCGAGGGCGTCGCGTCGCCAGAGACGGCGAACAACGCCTACGCCAACGCCGCCCTGATCCCACTCTTCACACTGGGGATCCCGGGCTCGCCCACCATCGCCATCCTGATGGGCGCCTTCATGATGAACGGCCTCATCCCCGGCCCCTTCCTGTTCAAGGAGCACGCGGACTTCGTGTGGGCGGTCATCGCGAGTCTCTACATCGGCAACCTGATCCTGGTCATCATGAACCTGCCACTGATCCCCCTGTGGGTGGCTGTGCTGAAGATCCCTTACTCCATCCTGTACGCCCTGATCCTCGGTTTCATGGTCATCGGGGCTTACAGCCTGGATAACTCGGTTTTCGATGTTGGCGCCATGCTCATGTGGGGCATCTTCGGTTACCTGTTCAAGAAGCTGGACATCCCACTCGCTCCGCTGGTGCTCACTCTGATCTTGGGGCCATTGATGGAGCGAGGCCTGAGGCAGAGTCTGGAGATCAGCCGAGGGGACTTCACAGTGTTCTTCACCAGACCAATCTCGGCCTTCTTGCTAGCGATCGCAGCGATCTTCATTCTGAGCACAGTCTTCCGCCTGACTAACCGGGTCCGGGGCGAAGACACTCAACTCTAGCGGACCCAAACAGCATTCGAAAGGAGAATCAGTAATGACCCGAAAGCGCCTCCTGGGGCTCTGTCTGGCAGCCACAGCAGCCCTAACCCTCGTAGCCACGGCGTGCTCGCCGGCTGCGCCATCCGCCGCTCCCACCGCCGCACCGGCCGCTAAAGCAACCGAAGCGCCGAAGCCCGCGGCCACGACTGCGCCGGCCGCGAAGCCCGCGGCGACGAGCGCCCCGGCCGCCCAATCCAGCGCTCCCGCCGTTGGGAAACCGGTCGACTGGCCAAAGAAAGCGATTCAACTGATCATCCCGTGGGACGCGGGAGGCAGCACTGACGTAGGGTTCCGGATGATTGCTCCGTTGATGGAAAAGACCCTCGGCACCCAGATCGAGATCGTGAACAAGCCCGGCGCGGGGTCCCAGGTGGGCATCGCCGAGCTGGCCAAGGCCAAGCCGGACGGCTACACCGTCGGCAACATCAGCGCTCCGGCCGCCCAGACCATCTACCTGGATCCAGATCGCAAGGCGACGTTCACCCTGGATAGCTTTGATCCCGTGGGCCTCCACGTATTCGATCCTGGAGCCATCTACGTCGCCGCTGACAGCAAGTACAAGACGCTGAAGGACGTTGCCGACGACGCCAAGGCCAACCCGGAGAAGGTCAAGGCGTCCACAACCGGCGTTCTCGGGGACGACCACCTGAGTATTCTCAGCTTCCAGAGGGCCACAGGCGCAAAGATGGCGATCGTCCACTTCACG
>JAJYKO010001078.1 GCA_021788565.1 Chloroflexota bacterium | reverse complement strand
AAGCATTGCCTCGCTGCTGGGTCAAGTTCAGCCAGATGTTGCTCGAGGGCGGCGAGTCCCTCTTCGGATACGTGAATTGCACCTTCATCCGCCGCCTCGACGAGCGCGCCGTCCGCGAGGGCCGCTTTGCCGAAAACGGTCTTGACCCCGCGCCTCCCAAGACGAGCCACCCCGAGAGGTCCAGCCCGCGCCCCAGAACCCGCTCACCCGCCGCCGCGCGCTCGGACCAACTCGCACACGAGTCTTGCGCAGTTGACACGTCCCGATTGTTGTCATGCACCCAGCTCGCGGGTCGCGGTGTGCGACCGGTTCGGGGCCTGCCGCGATTGCTGTCAGCTCTTATTCGAGGGCGGCTGGGATCTGGCCCCAGCCGCCACTAAACGCGGTGCGCCCTCCGGCCGACGAACCGCCAGAGGCGATGCCGCTGGTGCATATTCTCGAACTGGCGGTTGACACCGGGCGATTCTCGCTCGGTGGTCGCGTTCAGTCTGCGACCTACGAGAGCGGAACTATGCCTTTGGACCATCCATCTACCTTCGATGTAATGCCGGGCCAATGCTCGACCAGCAAGCGGGCTTGCAGCTCGGCCATGCGGGTGCAGTTGTGATAGTCCCCAGCGAGCCTCCGCAGTTCTTTTTTGTGCTGGGTGACATCAATCCCGAGGTGCGCCAGGACTTCGTCAAGGAACCACGACTGGCGCCCGGCCGTCGCATCCTCATAGCCCACCGGGATAGTGTTGCCCCTCGACCGCAACAGCAGCAGCAAAACTGAGAAGTGGCTCAGGTCTGCCTCGACCTTGATGCCCACGCCATCTGCCCAATACCCCCAGCGAGAATCCCGTATAGGTCGGAGCGTTCAGCGCGGGACCTTGCAAACCTAACCGCCTCGCAACCGGGTCGAAAACGGATCTTACCTCTCGCTGGGTTTCTAGGTCATCCATGCGCGCACCTCATGGTTCTGGAACAATCGATGAGGCCTTGCTGGTTCAGATGAGCGCCACCATTCTTTCATGATAGCACAATTGTTATACCATCGCGTCGCCACATCGGTATTTGGCAGATGGAACGTTGACTCGAACTGGGGCGTTACGCTATCAATCGTGAGATAAATACCATCCTTCGGACCGGGGGGCTCACCGGGCACTGGACTGAAGGTACCTCTCCAGTTCCTCTACTGAGATTGATTCAGCTCCTGCCGCGAGCAGCCGCACGAGAGATCCGGCGATCTGTCGGAAGACGATCGAGGCGGATCCAACTCGACCATGAGCAGCACGATCGAAACGCAGGACACCAGAACCAAGGCCGCGGATCTCGTGTGTGCCTGCCGCGCCATCGAACACGCTTTCGGCATATTGACGTGGAAGCCCCACGCGAACATCGTCAATATGAGACGCGAGCGACCAGTCAACCGGCTTCCCATCATCATCAGACGCAGCAACCTGAAGCATGAGGCGGCCGGACCGGTCGGGAGTCAGCGTGGCCCCTAGAAGTCCATACAGGTCGCGTGGCCCGGTGTAGAGATACAGCTCAATCGCCGCACGACGCACGCCAGTGACGGCCGATGCTCCAACTTCAATAACATCCTCGACGGTCTCCTTCACCTCGTAACCTAGATCTGGTAGCTCGCCCAACCATACACGTGCCTTGCGATAGGGGCTCAACTCTAGCGTTATCATTTCTCTATCCCCCAAAAACGGAACCACTCCTCGTTGAACCATTCCGACCCAAGCCTTCGAATTACGTCGGGATGGTAGAGACTGAACGGTGATGTGCCTTGTTCACTCAGGACTTGAGCATGTGCGATTTCGCGGTTAACTCCACTGTCAACTAACTCGGCTTCACGGAGTTCGTGGAGGTAGAAGTTCGCATCTGCACCCGAAATCGTTCGCCCCTCGGAGAAGGCTGCTCGCAACCTGGCCATCATTGCTCGGTTGTCTTTCAGTTCCATCCCTGCCTCTTTCTCGACATTGCTGAGATGGCCTTCAATGATGGCAAGCTCTTCCTCGTCCGCCTCGGTGAGCACGCCGTCCGCGAGGGCGGCCTTGCCGAAAACGGTCTTGACTCCGGCGCCTCCCAGGAGCAGCCACCCCGAGAGGTCCAACGCGCGGCCCAGAACCCGCCCACCTGCCCCCGCCCGCTCGGGCCAACTCGCACACGAGTCTTGCGCGGTTGACACGTCCCGATTGTTGTCGTACACCCAACCTGCGGCTCGTTGCAGGGCGGTGGTCGTCCCAGTGCCCCAAGCGACTGCACGCCCCTAGTCCCCACTCGCCCACGCCGCCTCCGCCTTGTTCCAGTTCTCCTGACACTGCTGCCCGGCTTCGCTGAACCCCGCCTTGATCTGCTCCCATCCGCCCTCGAACAGCGGAGAGGTGAGACCCGACAAGATCTTGTCGAACCCGACTCCACCGTTGCACAGCCCCGAGGGGTCGGTCACCAAAGCCGGATCATTCTCAGCGTAGCTCCAGCCGTTCTGGGTCCCTGGCTGGTGGAGATCCCCGCCCCACGGGTCTTGGCTGATGAATCGCCCGCTCGCCGGATCATAGTACCGAGCCCGGAAATAGTCCAGTCCAGCCGGGTCCTGCGGCAGGGCTGTTGCAAAGTCGCCGTGGTGTGTCATTGCGAGACTTCATACCGCCTGGGGTATGTTAGGCGTCAGAAACTGGCTTGCGAGATCGTGATATACTGTCGGGGCCCGGGTCAGACAGTCAAGACCGTGCGACCACTGGTGCGTGACA
>JAJYKO010001077.1 GCA_021788565.1 Chloroflexota bacterium | reverse complement strand
CTGTCCCGAAGTTGGCAGCGTTTCCTATGGTCGGTCGATCGTCCGACGCTAAAGCGATCGGGCTGAGAAGACGAAGCCCACTAAATGCGTCGTTCCACAATTACGTGACGTAGTGCGGCGCCCTGTGCGCCGCCGCGGCCTCGTCGTCGGAGCCATGGGCGGCGGGGCAGAGCGCCCCGCCCTACGCTATCGGACTTAAGGAACGACGCACTAAAGGGGTTGGTAGCGAGCCTGCTTGAGCAGGCTTCGTTCTTTCAGCCCGGCGGCTTCAGCCCCGGGCGAGCCCAAGGCTAAGCTGCCTCCGTATTACCAACGTCGGGACACTTCCTATCAGTGTTCCCTGTCGCTTTCGAACGTGGTGCGTGGCCTCCAGGTGAACTGCTCGTCGCCCTGCTCCTCGGCCTCGATCAGGCGGAGGATGATCGGTAGGCCACTGCCCGTGGAGTAGCTGTTGATATAGCTGTATAGCTCCTGGGACTGCCGGTGGTAGATGTGGATGATGTGATCCACGTCCCACACGTCAATCTCACGGCGGCGGTAGCGGTCGATCGCCTCCAGCACCGGCTCAAGCAGCTCCGCCTGCTTGCGCTCGAAGTAGGCGTTCACCTTTTCGTGGGCGGCTTTACGTTCTGCCTTGCTTAACTCGGCCATTTATGCCTCCCAGGCGTCCGACATCCCTCGCTATTGTCCCACGGCGCAGGTAGTAGTACCATCACAGGCGCCTTAGTACTTTCGACCCCATCGTGATCCCTTACCGGGCGGATGCGCCTCCGGCGTTGCCGTGGAGCATCACCAATCCTGTTTGTCCGAAGCGAGGAGAAGTGACAGTGGAGAAACATATCGAAGTCCGCACGGAGCTTTGCACCGGCTGCAAGCTGTGCGAGGTCGCCTGCTCCGCGGTGAAGACTGGGCAGTTCAATCCAAAGGACTCGAGGATCAAGGTCGCCCTGATAGACATGCCGGAGATCCCGATCCCGATTCTGCTGGACTCCTGCGACTACTGCTTCGGGGATCCGGTGTGCGTCCGCTTCTGCATCTCCGAAGCCATCTCCTGGAAGGAGATGGATGGGGCTCCCGTCAGACCGCGGCTCTCGGAGGCGAGGGATATGGCGCACGCATGGCTCGAATCGGTGAGCAGGTAGGGTACGGTCATGGCAAAGGTCAGGGTCAGAGGATTCACTGTGGTCAGAGACATATTCGGCGCGGGCGCGGTCGAGGTCGAGGTGGGCCATCCCGCGACGGTAAGCGCGGTCCTCGACGCTTTGCTCAAGCAGTACGGCGGGCCGTTGAAGAAGATCATCTGCGATCCGCGCACCGGCGAGATAACCCCTTTCCCGATCAGGCACGTCGACGAGATCATCTCCTCTACGCTGGACGGGGCCAAGTCCGTGAATAGCGGCGATGAAATAGCCATCATCTTTCCTATCGGAGGAGGTTGCCAGTGTCTATAGGTTTTCCGCACGGCGGTTACGCCGGACAGATCCTGAGGGTCGACCTGAAGAATGGGTCGATCTCCACAGAGCCGCTTCGCGAGGATTGGGCCAGGGATTTCGTGGGCGGCGTGGGGTACGCGGCTCGCCAGCTCTATGACGAGATCCCGGCCAAGGCCGATCCCATGGGGCCGCGGAACAAGCTGATGTTCATGACCGGCCCGCTCTGCGGAACGATGATCCCGACCGGCTCCCGTGGATCGGTCTGCGCCAAGTCCCCTCTCACCGGCTCCTTCTTCCACAGCATCTACGGTGGGTACTTCCCGCCCGAGCTGAAGTTCGCGGGCTACGACGGGCTGATCGTGGAGGGTCAGTCCGAGCGGCCGGTTTACCTCTGGATCGACGACGGGAGGGTGGAGCTTCGGGACGCCGGTCAGATCTGGGGAAAGAGCACCCTGGCCGCGGAGCAGATGATACGGGATGAACTGGGCGACGAGGAGACCCAGATCGCTGTCATCGGCGAAGCGGGGGAAGCAGGAACACCCTACGCGATGATCTTGATCGGCATACGGGCGGCAGGCAGGGGCGGCCTGGGCGCGGTGATGGGGTCGAAGAAGCTGAAGGCCATCGCCGTGAAGGGAACAGGTGGCGTCAACGTTCCCAACATGCTGCGCGTCTACAACACCTCCATGAAGCTCAACGACATAATGGCGACCAGTCCCGGCTGCAAGGGCCTTCTGGAGTACGGCACCGCTCGGAACGGAGGCGCGCTGAACGCCATGGGGATTCTCCCCACGCGCAACTGGCAGACCGAGACGTTCTCCAGGGTGGATGGGATCAGCGGCGAGACCATGAAGGATAAGGTGGTCAAGGCGAACCGGGCCTGCTTCGCCTGCCCCGTCAACTGCACCAAGTACAGCGTGGTCCCATCCGGGCCGTACAAGTCGGTGATCAACGGGCCGGACTACGAGACGGTCTTCGGCTTCGGGAGCATGTGCGAGGTGGACGACATCGAGGCCGTCTGCAAGGCGGATGAGATCTGCGACCACTACGGGCTGGACCTCATATCGGCCTCCGCCACCATAGCCTGGGCGATGGAGTGCTACGAAAAGGGCATCTTCTCGAAGGAGGACACGGGCGGCATCGACCTGCGCTTCGGGAACAAGGACGCGATGCTCGAGATGACCGAGTTGATCGGCAAGAGGGAAGGCTTGGGCGCCCTGCTGGCAATGGGGTCGAGGGAGGCATCACGGATAGTGGGGAAGGGCAGCGAGCGCTTCGCCGTCCAGGGCAAGGGGCTGGAGCTCGCG
>JAJYKO010001076.1 GCA_021788565.1 Chloroflexota bacterium | reverse complement strand
GATGTTCCCCTCCTGAATCAGGTCCAGAAGAGACATCCCGCGGCCGATGTATTTCTTGGCCACGCTGACCACCAACCTGAGGTTCGCCTCGGTGAGAGCGGCCCGGGCTTTTTGCGCCTCCAGAATCACTTCGTCCAGCCGACGGAACGCCTCCCCTGACCTAAGCCTGCCGTCATCAGAAACCCCGGCGAGGTAGCTGGCGCCGTAGCCGGCGGCCGGCGGGGCACCGGTCTCGCGCACCGACTTAGCGGTGCGTTCCCGCAGGTCCTCAGGGAGTATCCTGCACAGCACGGACATCGAGACTATGGCCTTGTCGGCCGTGGTGGGGTCCACTCCCATTGCGTCGGCGACGGACTGAACCCTGTCCTGGTCGATATCAGCCAGGTTGCCCAGGCGCGTCATGCTCTCCATCATGGCCCCGGTCGTACCGTCCGACGGGGGGAAAACCGCCTTGAGGTACGAGAAGTCCCGGCAGAACCTGTCGTACATGATGTTTGCGGCGGTGACCGCTTCATCCTCGGTCAACGGCTTATCCAGCATCCCGCGGTGGATCTCAGTGTCTATTACCCCCGTCTCCTGAGAGTCCAACTCCCTGCGAATCCGATCCAGGTAGGTGCCTTCCTCCATCTTGCGGGCGAGCCGCTTCTCGCCGTCCCAGCTGAGCAGCGGCACCGTCCCGATCTCGCGGAGATAGAGCCGTACATGGTCCTCCAGCCCTTCGTGCTCGTCGACCCTGACGGCGACTTCGACCTCCTGCTCGGCCTCCATCTCACTCAGCCACGACGGCGGGGGACCTTCCACATCGGTGATCGCCGCGGGCGAGGCAACTTTGATCCCGGCATCATCCAGGGCCGCGACCAGGTCGTCCGCCATCCCGACGTCTTCCTCAGGATTGGGAACTTTCTGGAGTATGTCGTCAGGCGTTACATATCCCTGCGTCTGCCCCTTCTCCACCAGTTCCGAGTAGACCAGGGAAGACACCGCGTCAGAATCCGCCCTGACTTCATCCGCCATGCCGAACCTCCTTGTGGATCGCCCGCAAAGGTACAAAGCCTCCCAGCAATCTCAGCCTGTGAATCTCCTCTGTGATCTGTTTCTCAAGTAAGGTCAGACCCTTGCCCTCCTCCAAATCAGGCTCGTCCTCAGGTGAGCTCTGCATCGCCTCCAGTTGGCGTCTTCGCAACTCGAGGTTACCCAGCAGAAGGGTCACCGCGGCAGACTTGAATGCATCGCCCAAAGGATCCTCAAAGTGAAATGGATATCTGGTCTGCAGCTCCACAAGCTGCTGCAGGCTTTCTGTAAGCGGGTCGTCCAACTCTTCTCTCAGTCCCTCCATGGCATCCTGCCCCGTCATGCCCCGCGCCGCATACTCTCTCAGCCGCCGGAAGATCTCTTGAAGCGCAGGATCCTGAAAATCGTGCTCGGTCAGCCTGGGATCCAGATCCACCAGAGATGGTTCCTTCAAGATCAGGGCGACGCAGTACGCCTCCACGTCGGCGACCGGTGCCGCTACCCGCGCCGCGGGCTTGGAGCCTTCGCGCTGAGTAGCACGCCGTCTCCGCTGCCGCACCTGCTGGAGAAGGAACGCCTCCTCTATTCCGACTAGATTCGCCAGCCGCTGGACGTAGTGGGCCTGCTGAACCGGCTCCGGGATCTCTGTGATCACAGCCATCGCTTCCTCAACCGCGGCCGACTTCCCGGCAGCTGTGGTGAGGTCGTAGCGCGTCTTAACCCGATCCAAGAAGAAGTCCTGAACCGGAACCGCCTCCCGCACCAGCCGGCGCCACTCATCGGGGTCGTGCCGGATCAGGTCGTCCGGGTCGTTCCCCCTGGGCAGTGCTATGATCCTGATGGCGGTCTTCAGCTTGTAGACGTAATCCACGAAGCCCTTCCACGTGGGCATCGGCGTGCTCACGCGATCCAGAGCACCCATCGCCACCGTCAGTCCTCTGGCGGTCGCTTCCTGCCCGGCGGTGTCCGGATCCAGAGCGAAAAGCAGCTCGGAGGCGTAGCGCTTCAACTGCGACACCTGACGATCGGTGAGCGCCGTCCCGAGCGAGGCAACGACGTTCTTGAAACCGAACTGGTGGGCCATGAGGGCGTCCACGTAGCCCTCCACTATCACGGCCTGGCCGGTCGCTCGGATCTCTTGCTTCGCCCTGTCCAGCAGGTAGAGATTGCCGCCCTTGTCGAACAGTGGCGTCTGCGAAGTGTTCAAGTACTTCGGCTGAACGTCGGACGAAAGCGCCCTGCCGCCAAAACCGATCAGCTTGCCGTTCGCATCTCGTATCGGGAATATCAGCCGCCCGCGGAAGCGGTCGTAGAGCCCTCCTGTCTCGTTCTCACCCGCCACGCCGACCTGCAGGATGTCTGGGCGTTGAAAACCCTCTTGCAGTAGGTGGTGGGCGAGAGCCGCTCCGCTGTCCGGCGCGTACCCCAGTTGGAACGCTTGCACGCTCTCGGGCGATATCTGTCGCCCCTCGATGTAGGCCCGGGCCTTGGCACCCATGGGGCCCGCCAGTATGGACTGGAAGTAGGCCGCCGCCGCCTCGTTGATGGCATACAGCCGGTCCTCGGTTCCATCGGACCGGGTCTCTCGCCGCTCCTGGCGCAGTTCGACTCCCGCCCTGGCCGCCAGAAGCTGGAGAGCCTCCACGAAACCGAGGTTCTGACTCTGCATCACAAAGCCGAAGATGTCTCCACCGGCTCCACAGCCGAAGCAGTGCCAGTGCCCGGTATCGG
>JAJYKO010001075.1 GCA_021788565.1 Chloroflexota bacterium | reverse complement strand
CCCTCGGTTCCGAATGCTCTCTTTCGGCCATCCATGCTAGTCACCGGGGCCACGGCCTGAAGATGCCCGGCTCGCGGCCAGTGCCAAGTCACCTGGTCCGGAACCTGGGCCGCCACGCGAAGCCTGATACCCTGGCCACTGAACTCGGCACGGACGGCTAGGCGCGTTCTCCGGCGATGGACATAATGCTTCCCGCTCCGCACGCGGTTGTGTTTACGCTGGGACCGAACCGGACAGGTGAACGGATGGCGCTCCAGAGCGACGCTGCCGTTCCACCGCTCCTTGCGTTGCGGCGTTGGTCCAAGGCTCCTTTCATCCGGCCAAACCCCCCGCTTCAACCTGCACCCTCGCGCCAACCCTACGACAACCGATATAGCAGTACAGTATTTGGCCCGGCAGTGGTCGGCTAACCTTGGTTGCGGCGTGGTCTAAGAATGAGGGTGAGCCTGTTGCAGGATCAAAAGCGCGCTGACGTTGCATACGCCACCATCCAGGACCTGATCGTCCTACAGCGCCTGGCACCCGGGTCCCTGGTCTCCGAGTCGGAGATCATGGCGATTACCGGGCTCGGAAGGACGCCGGTCCGCGAAGCCCTCCAAAGGCTGGCGCGCGATCACATGGTTATGATTCACCCGAACAAAGGCGTTCTGGTGCCGCCGCTGTCCATCGAAGCCGAGTTGAAGGCACTCGAGGTGCGCCGGGTCCTGGAATCGCTTGCCGTCGAGTTGGCGTGCACAAGAGCCAGCGACGAAGACCGGTCCGCCATGCGCGACATGATCGAGCGGATCGACCACAGTGGATCTTCAGTATCGGGCTACATGCAGACAGTGGCCGGCACGCACGCCTTGATAGTTGCGGGTGCGCACAACCCATACCTCGCTGACGCCATGGCACCGCTTCAAGGCCTCTCACGCCGCTTTTGGCTCGCGTATCTGCGGCGTCCTGAGGACGAAATCAAAATCGCGTCCGGTCTGCACCGTAACATTTTGCAGGCAATCCTCAATGAAGATGCCGAGTCGGGGCGGGAAGCGTCCGTGGCGCTGAACGACTACCTGGTCGACTTCTCACTTCGAACCGTACGAGAGCCGTAGCGGGCCTAACTGGAGCGACGGGCCATCTCTCTAAAGATTGACCCACGACGCCACGGTCCCTCTCGGGCCATAAGTCGCGGTCGGCACGGTATTGCACCCGATCAGCGACGCATAGCGTGAGGTCCGCGTAACCCAACTCGGGATTGCAATGCCGCTCCTAGTTGGAACGTCCTTCCAGTCCCGCGAGTTCGGCCGCACTTGCTCCGGGCGGAACCATCTCAAAGACGTTGTCCACGACCGTGAAGTCGTAGTAGCCGAGGCGCGCGATGGGCCTTACCCGCAGTACGTCCAGCCTTCCATCGGACGTAATGACGGCGTCGTCGATGTGCACATGCTCGACCTGACCCACTACCAGGTCCACGGAGGCAACGGCCGTGGCCGCCGGTATGTGCAGCGTTGTCAGGTAGCGGCATTCAAAGTGACATGGGGATTCTGCCACGCGTGGAGCAGGGGCCAGTACGGAGGGTACCGCCCTCAGGCCGGTCGTTTCGAATTCGTTGATCTCGCCGTCCACAGCCAGGGATGAGATGTTTACGGCCTCTCGCAAGTCCCAAGTGGCCATGTTCCAGACGAACCAACCGGTCTCTTCGGCGTTCCGCACCGTGTCCTTGGGCCCGCCGTGCACCGACTGGTTCGCGGCGAACATGACCATCGGGGGATCCCAGGTCAGATTCTGCCATTGGCTGTAGGGAGCCAAGTTCGGCACACCTTTAGAGGAGATGGTTGACAACCACCCGATCGGTCGAGGAACGGTGCAGCTCTTGAAGGGGTCGTGAGGCAGTTTATGGCCGTCTGCAGTCCTGTATTCCATGATTTCTATGCAGCTTTCTCTTGTGTCCGACGTTGTGCAACTACGGTGCGATCTCGGTCGCCGGTTGCGGGAAAAGGCCGGATGGCGCGGCGTCGGCCAAAGACGATGGCGCGACTTCATTGCCGGCGGGTGGCCACCGCCGTGCGAGAAGCACGTACAGCACACCAGGCACAACAATCCCTACGATCCAAGAAATGTCCGCGCCTCCAAGCGCAGCGACAAGTGGCCCAACATAGAAGGCCTGGTCGATAAATGGAACCTGCATCAAGAGGCCGACGAAGTAGGCCAGCAATGCCTGCCAAACCCAGCCGCCATAGATTCCTTTCGGCGTGAAGAAGGAGCGAGGATCGTAGCGCCCCCGCCTGACAAGGTAAAAGTCAGCCAGGTTGACCGCTGTCCAGGGTATGAAGATGAAGGCAAGCACGAGAAGGAAGTTGGTGAAGTTGTTCAGGAAGCTGGCATACCCCGTCAGGGCAATGACGAGTCCGGCCACGAAAGTGATGCCGACTCCCACGACGCGCACCGCAGCCGATCTGCGAGGTGTCCACCAGGTCGAGGCAGCTGTCGCCAAAGCGACCATGCCGCTGTAGAGGTTGGTGGTAGCCGCACCAATCATGCTGATCGCGAGTATGACCAGCAGCCATGCGCCGGAGATCTTGTCGAGCGCAGCAGCGGTGGAAAGCTTCGGATAGAGCACGACGGTCACGGATCCGAGCACCTCGAGCCATACGCAGGAAACCACCGTTCCCAGGTAGGTCCACCCGAAGCACGACCTGACGCTTGACTCGGCAGGCAGATATCTCGAGTAGTCAGAAACAAACGGAGCCCAAGTGATGGCAT
>JAJYKO010001074.1 GCA_021788565.1 Chloroflexota bacterium | reverse complement strand
GTGGTCGCGGAGGGCACCCCCGAACAGGTTCAGGAGGTCCAGGGCTCGTACACCGGCCAGGCCCTGAGGAGGATCCTGTAGTTGCTGCTCAGCCATTATGGCCGATGCCGGAGGTTGAGGAAATCGTGCCGAGGCGCGGTGCATGGCTTTTCAAAGTCGCTCATGGCTGTCAATGGCTGTCATTCCGAGCGAAGCTAGGAATCTCTCCTGCGTAGTCATGTGGGCCGTAGACTCCGCAGGAGAGACCCTTCGCTTCGCTCGGGGTGACAATGGGAAAACCCTAAGGCACTGAAGTCTCGACTCCAGGGCATCAGCAAAGGTACGATGGGCCTTACTTCGAAATGCGGCGCTCTACTGCGCGGTAGCCAGAAGGTCCGGCAGAAGCGGCTTGACCATGGCGTCCATCTGGTCCCAATGCTTGATGTAACCTGCCTGGTCCAGGTAGCTGGTGACCAGCCCTGAATCTTCGGCCTTCTTCTTGAACTCCTCGTTGGCCGAGACCTTCGCCACCGCGGCCTTCACCGTCTCCACTATGTCGGAAGGAGTCCCCTTGGGAAGCACGATCCCCCTGGAAACCGGGATCTCCACGTTGTAGCCCTGGAGCGGCCAGCCCTTGACGTCCGGGTAGAACTTGAGGGGGTCCTTGCTGGTGTAGCCAAGTACGCGGATCGTGCCGCTCTTGACCTGAGAAAGCATGCCGGCGGGGCTCACCGAGGCCGCGTCCACGTGGCCACCTAACAGGGCGGTCACAGCCTGGCTGTCGCCATCGAACTGGACTCGCGCGAACTTCACTCCGGCCGCCTTCTGGAGGGCGAGCACCTGCATGTGGGTGGTGGCGGATATGCCGGTGCTGGCGAACTTGATCTTCTCGGGGTTGGCCTTGGCCGCGTCCATGAGGTCCTTACCGGTCTTGTAGGGGCTGTCACTCTTGACGCCGACGATCATCGGCTCCTGAGCAAAGACCGCGATTGGGATGAAGCTCTCTCGGTTGAACTGTGCCTTGACCTCGGGGTTCATGTAGATGTTGATAGCGGGCGGCAGGACCATGAGTCCGAGGGTGTAGCCGTCCGGCTTGGCCTGCGCGATGTCCGTGAAGCCCACCTGGCCTCCGGCTCCCGCCTTGTTGACGATCTGGACCGGGGTGCCGAGCTCCTTCTCGAGGAAAGGCGCCATGACGCGGGCCGCTATGTCGTTCGTTCCACCCGCTGCCCACGCGACGACGATGCTGATGGGGCGACTGGGCTTCCAGGTAGCACTGGCCGCTGGGGCCGCCGCAGCGGCCGCCTGTGCGGCTGGGGCCGACGTGGCCTGGGCGGCCGAGGGTGCCGCGGCCTTTGCGGGCTCGGCTGCCTTGGTCGGAGCGGCTGGCGCCGCTGTCGGGGCAGGAGCTGCCTGGCTACATCCGGCTAGGATGATAGCGACGACGGCGATCGCTAGTGTTGCTAGGCTTACAGAGCGTTTCATCTCTTTCTCCGATGCTCGAAATGGGTGGGAATACGCTGTGCCGATGGGACTGCGCCGGTGACTTCGGGGATGACGGCACTAGACTGACGATTTGCGCGCCTTTGCGCGCGAGCCCTACTCTGGGACCACCTATCGCATGATGCGCGAGTCTTCTTTCTTGTTCAGTTGCACCTCCCAAATTGATGTACTCGCGGACCCCTCACGAACGGGCGCCGCGGCAACACTCTTGACAACCAAGGAGAATTGACAGAATATCGAGTCTGTCCATATTCGATACAATCTAGAGTATAGACATATCGGATGATCGATGCAACCCTGAAGTTACTTCAACTTCCTGCGCAAGATCGGAGGCCGCAACTTGAGCACCGTTAAGCTCGTGGTTCCCGCTGGAACCCCAGCCTACGTTGCCCTCACCGACCAACTTCGTAGTGAGATACTTAGCGGGCAGATATCTCACGGCAAGAGGCTCACGGTCGCCGAGCTGGTAGGCCGATATGGGTTTAGCCAGATGCCTGTGCGAGAGGCCTTGCAGGCCCTGCAGGGAGAGGGGCTTATCACAATCCTCCCTCATAGGGGAGCGCGCGTCCTCTCGCTGACCACGAAGTACATACGCAACGTGTACGAGATTCGGAGCGCCATAGAAGTCATGCTGGCGAAGGACAGCCTGCAGAACGTTAGCAGGAGGCACATTCAACGGATCGAGGCAGCGGAGGAGCGCTTCGCGGTAGCGGCGGCAAGCGGAGACGACGACCAAGTCTTCCTGTTGAACAGGGAGTTCCACTTTCTGCTTTACTCCCTAGCCGATAACGACGAAGCTGTGCGCCTCTACGACCACTACAACTCTCTCTCGCGTGCGCTCCGTCGCGCGTACGGCTACAGTAGTCGGCGACGTGACGAAATGGTTAAGGACCACGACGACACGCTTGAGGCACTCCGAACTCAGGACGAGGAGGGGCTTATACGCTCTATCCAGAGGCAGTCCAACCGCGGGATGGACGACCTGATCGCCAGGCTCGGGCAGCAAGAACCGCAAGGCAGTCAGGCGTGAGATGGGCAGAACCGGTCGTCCCGGCTTGCCCGACGTATTGCGGACAGCTATCTACGGCTTGATTTCTTGAGGGGCGATGAGCTGGCTCCCGTCCGTCACCTCGTCCTGCCCCTGTGCACCTCCTCCCCGCTGCTCCCGTCCCCTCAGGATCGAGAGCCCGAGGGCCAGTCCCAGCGGAACGACCGCGGTTATCAGGGCCACGTGCATGCCCTCTGTGAACGCCTGCGCGAG
>JAJYKO010000049.1 GCA_021788565.1 Chloroflexota bacterium | reverse complement strand
TGGAGACCGGGGGTTCGAATCCCCTCGAGCCCGCTCATTGATAGCCCGCAAATCGTGCGTGGAATCCGAAAAAAGCGCGGATGGACCCGTGAAGGCCACCCGCGCTTTATCGTTGTAGACGTCCACACGCCTCACGAGACCCGTCAGGACGGCCCTCACCAGGTCCGGCTCCCCCGAGTCCAGAGCCTCCTTCATCCGCCTGGCCACCGAGCGAATCGCCTCGCGACTCACCTTCATCGGCCGCGCATCCCGCTCGGCAAGGGCGACGCGGGCCAGCTCGGCCTCCAGGCGCGCCTTCTCATCCTGACGCCGGCGCAGCCGATCGTGCACGGCCACCAGGTCCCCATCCTTCTCCAGGGCGTCCAGCAATCGGTCGAGCGATCGCTTCACGACGGAGATCTCCCTCTCGAGGCGCCGCTTTTCCTCGGCGATCTCCCCGCGGGATCCCTCCATGAGCCGGTTCGTGTCCTGGATCGATGCGCGGATCCGCTCCTCCGTCAGCACCTCCCTGCGAAGCAGCCCGGCCAGCTCCTCCATGAAGACGTCGTAGCTGATCTTGGAGAGGTGGCAGCTCGCGGCGTCCCGCTTCTTGCCGGCACAGCGCAGGCAGGCATAGCGACCGGTCCGGTTGTCCGGCTCGTAGTCGAGCCTGCTTCCACAATAGCCGCAGTAGACGCGCCCCGAGAGATAGAAGGGACTGTTCACCCGCCTGGGATGGATCCTGATCGGGGAGAGCCGGCCCTTCGGCATCCAGCGCTGCACCAGGTCCCACTCTTCGGGAGTGACGTAGCCCTCGTGGGCGCCGTCCACCAGGCGCTCCCCCACGTGGCGGGTGCCCTTGTACGTGGGACTCCTCAGGGTGTGGTACAGCGTGGACGGGCTGCTATGGATCCGAGTCGCCTTGTGAATCCGCACTGACTCTACCGTTCGGCCTGCCCGGGCATCGTCCAACGCCATTCTCCAGGCGAGATCCACGCGAGATCGAAGATCCGGGTCGGAAGTCTTCTCCCAATAGACCAGGTAGCGAGGGCGGCCGCTCGGCTTGGTCCCCGCCACGACGCGCACGGCCTGGTAGCCCACTGGCGGAGGCCCCCCACAGGAGAAGCCGGTGATGGTCTTGCCGTCCACCTCCAGGACGCTGTTGATGGTTGCGTCGTGTCCGCGGCGGACGTTCGCCGAGAGGTCCATCAGGTAGCGGTGGTTCTTCCAGACGATCAGACTCTCGAAGACTGTGGAAAACTCACCGTCTGGGATGTCGTCCTTGATGGAGACGACCTTGTAGCCCCGCATGCGGAGATCCGCGAGGTAGAACTGGGGCTCCAGGATGTCCCTCGAGAAGCGGGAGAGGTCCCACACCACGATGCCGGCTACGGGAGGGGGAGACGTCCGGCTGGCCAGCATCATCCCCTCGAAGGCGTCCCTGCCGTCTACGCTGCCACCGCTCTTGGCCTCGTCGATCCACCAGTGGGCCACGACTAGCCGGCGGGCAGCACAGTAATCCTCGACAGCGAGTCGCTGGGAGCCGATCGTCTGCTCATCCCCTGGGCTATGACGAAGGTACGCCCACACCAGGTCACCAGGGGCGAGCTCGGTGCCCTTCAGAAGGCGGATCTTGGGCTTCCTGGTACGTGTCAATCGAGGCCTAGTCCAGCGACGTGGGCACGTTTGGGGGCAGCATGCCCTCTGGGACAACGATGGGACCGAACAGCTTTTCGTATTCTATTATGTGGGCGCTCAGCACTAGGGCAAAAGCCTTGGCATGCTGAGGCGACAGCGCGACCTTAGCAATCTCGTGTATATGCAGAGCTTCCAGAGTGATCACATCGCTGAACCCGAGGGTGAGGACGAAGTCGAAGAAAGACCCCCTGACGTCGATGTTGTTGGCATAGTAGATCGGCATCCCCTCGGGCGTCGTCCTCTCGACCTTTCGGTTGGCGGCCCTTTCTCGAAGGTTTTCAAGGCTGTCTCTTCCCAGATCTGACTGAGACATTGGATCCTCCCGCGTCATGCGTTTGCGGCGCGACCGAGGGGCTCAAGACCCTCGGCTCCGGTGCCTTGCTCGAAGGTAGGGAAGTAGCGCAGGTTGTCGGCTCGCCTCACCCCCATCGGTACTGAGCGGCAGGTCAACCAAGTCGTTATGAACGTGGTGCCGAGGCTCGTCACGAACTGGGTCCCTACCGCACTACCCCAGGTGCTAGCCCAGTTCCCCAAGGCGTCACCCAGAGAGAAGGGAAAGCTGGGCAGTGCCGCCTGGAGAGCCCGGTCATGGTCAAAGGACGGGACCTCCAGGTCCTCCCGCGATACGTTCACAAAACGGTCCACCAGTTCGCTGAAGGGTGCGAACTCCACTGTCAAGGCGACGTCGAAGGCGGACGCCAGATCCTTGAGGGTCTTCAGCGTGTAGCTCCCGTAGTCTGGGTTCTCCAGCTTGGAGATCACCTCCTGCTTCTTGCCGGCACGCCGTGCCAGCTCCTCCTGGGACCATCCCCGGGCCATCCTCATAGCCCGGATTTGTAAGGCGATGCCGGTGGAGATGTTCTCCGCCACGAAGGCATCCCTATATTCCTTATCCTCGAGACTCTTCACTACCTGCTCGCGCTTAGTCGTAATCGTGTTCACAAGTGTGCCTCTCTGAATCAAATTCGATTCTGACCGTTCGATTAATCGCGGTCCTGCACACACCCGGCGGACGAAGGTGGTCGTTTACCTCCTTCGCCCCCGCCAGGAGCGTTACTGTCTGCTCGCGAGGGCCACGGTAGCCGAGAGGTCGGTACTGGACCTTGTCGTACTTGACCCGGACCTCAAACAGTCCATCGCACTCCCCGACCAAGTCCCTGGTATTCGGCATCCCAAAGGCTACCGACCCCTTCGAAAGCCAGCCGATCCGTACGTTGATCTTCGCCCTGGCTTTTGGGGAGAGCCCGTGAAGCCAGCTGTGGATGACGTTGACTCCGTTGTCGTCGACGTAGTCCAGGAACGTCCAGCAGTTCATCGAAACCCTATCACAAAATTATTATATCGGCAATGGGGAAGCCGTTCTGATGAGATTACAAGATCTTTATGTCATAGCCTTCCTTGCTGTCAGATGGAATAGTTGTAATGGGTGGCGCTCTCATAGTCGTAGAGCGAGATGGATCTTCCGCTGACGGTCCCGGAGAAGTGAAAAGCGGACTCGTAGTCGTATCCAGAGAAAGTGGCGCGATCGATTCTTAGATCGGTGAAGCTGCTGGAGCTGGAATCGTGCAGACTCCAGGTTGCGACGCTGCCGGACCCTGACACAAAGCAGGATCGAGCGAAGTCGTAGACGTTGATCTTCGAAGCGCTCACTTCGCCAGAGACGTTGGTGAACGAGCCCGCCGAAAAGTCGTAGACTGAGCTGGCGTCACCCCCAGCGATCAATCGACCCGCGATGAACGCAACTACTCGCCTTTTCTCTGGGGTCATAGGTATCCTCCATCTCTTGCCGTCCAATGCTCTAGTTCTTGTGCAGCAGCACCCACAGCTCGCTGCCGATGATCGGCTCGGGGAAATGGTCCCGCTGCTCGGTCACCGGGTCCGTGCTCAGCTGACTAGAGCCTAGTCATCAGGGATAGGCCTGCGTGGAACTGGTGGCTCGATGTTGTCGATACCCTTTCGTACAATGTCTTCTGAACCGCCCTTGCGCGCAGGGGGGATCGGTTCTGGTCTTGGCTCTGGTCGCTTCTCGTCACCTCGGCGCGGTTGTTTGTCGTCCGACATGTCACCCTCCTTAGGTCATATTCAGTCTGATAAACACGGCAAGTGTGATTGTTCCGAGGAAGAAGGACACCATTGTCATCCTGTTGAGCCACGTTGTCACAAGGTCCCACTTGCTCCAGCTTGTGTCGACAGGCTTGCCACGATATTCTTGCCCAGCAGCTATCCGCCGTTTCTGCAACATGATCTTGGCGGTCCGGAACGAGATCAGGGTGAAGAGGAGCGAGAGCCCGAACAATACCCATGAAGCGATCACCCAATTCGTGTGTACCGGATGCTGAGCGATGTCCCTGATAAAGACCAGCGAGAGCCCAAGCGCGCCGCCAGAGAGAGTCAACATTGCCTTATCGAAGCTACGCGTTGCCTCGCACTGGAGATCCAGCAGGTAACGGTAGTAGCTGATGTACTCCTGTCTGGCCTCATCCTCGAGCTTCAACCGAAGTTGCCGCTTGGCCTCGCGCGATGGGCCGGACCGAATCAATGGCCACATGGTTAATCATCCCTGGTAGAGGGTGTTCTCTGGCCTCCGCTAGTTCTTGTGCAGCAGCACCCACAGCTCGCTGCCGATGATCGGCTCGGGGAAACGGGCTCGCTGCTCGTGGTACCGCGACTCATGCTTCAGAATGGCCTCTTGGGCGATGTCGCGAGCCTCACGGTTGAAGGCCTCGCAGATCTCACAAAGCCGGGCCCACGGCACGTGGTGGTCAGGTCCCAGCATTCGATCCAGTTCGTCTGGGTACATCTATCCTCCTCCGGGCGTCACACTTTGATGTAGAGAACGCCGCCAAGCCTAAGCTTTTTCGGATCAGGGCGACCGCTCGCCGCAAGACTCCCGTCCGGCCGGAGATAGCGGTGCACCTCCACTATCCACCGACGATGCTCATTCCAGTACCTGACATATTGGCTATGCGTTCCCTCGGGGAAATTCATGCCTTGGCAGGCCTCCGCGGATAGGATTCTGTCGTCTAGCAGTTGCGGGGCAAGCCGGCCGTCGGCTATCATCGCTGGCACTTCACTTTCGTTGAACAGTTGCCGTATTATCTCTTCAGAGACTTCTTGAACCCGAGGATCATAGGAGGACTCAGGCATGGTTCACGAAATCCTAAATCAGGTAGAGCGCTATCTCTCGGGAATGGTGTCGTTCCGCGATTTAGAGAATTGGGTTGCCGCCAGAATCCAGGACGCTTACGACTCCGGCGACCAGCGAGCGATCGTCTTGATCGACTCGATAGACGTTGCCCTCATGCGGGCAAGTGATAAGCAGATCGACGAGTGGGATCTGCACCGGGAGCTGGCGCGGCTCACCAGAATGAACGGCACATACATCGTCCCTGCGGCCCAAGCCACCAATATCACAACAGCGACCGGAAGCTCCACGCTTCACACGTGCCACGATGAGAGGCGCACTAGGGATTACTACCTCCAGGTGGCGGCGGTAGCTGTATAGTCTGGGGCACGTAGATCACACGAAGCGGTATTCTCGAAAGGGTCCGGCCCTCGAAGTTCACGTGAAACCAGTAAAGGCCGGGCCTTTCCACGTTCATCAGCAGTTGGATGACGAGGTCCACCCCGCGGTCGTCTTCGCCCTCGAAGAAGACGGTGGGATTCCCAACCTGACTGCTCTCGCCAGTGGGCTTCACCATGCGGATCTCGATGGCTCTCGAACCCCTGATCCATCCGGCCTTCAGGCTGACCAAGAGGGTCAACATGTGGGTGAATGGCTGCATCGCGTCAGGTGGATTGACCCCGACTGGCTGATGAATCACCCTGTCCACAATCCTGATCGCGGACTTTACTCCGTCCTGTTCGATTAGGACCTTTTCGCACAGCAGCGCCGCTGTGACGAATGGTCCCTCCTCATCCGGCGGGTTCATCGCCATTTTCTTCTCTTCCTTTCCTCACCCACGGCCTAGTTCCTGTGCAGCAGCACCCACAGCTCGCTGTCTCACCTATCGCCTAGTTCCGTGGCGACGGGCGCCGCCTCCGCTTAGCCGAGGAGGTCCAGATCCTCCAATCGGAGCTTCATGACCACCAAGGATGCTCAGAAGATTTCGGCCGCGGGGGTCTCGAGCACCTCGTGCAGCGCCCGTTCGGCGTCCTCCCACGAGATGGCTATGCCCTCGAAGGCGAAGCTATTGACGGCTTCCCGAAGAAAGCGCCGACGCTCCTCCATGTCCGTGCGAAGTCTTTCTCTGCGCGCTGATCGAGTCGCCTGGAGGTCTGCCTCATTTGCGCTCATCCTACCGACCTTCGGAGAAGAAAAGTGCGCCATCTCGGCTTCCAGTCCGCTAGCTCTCTCTCCAGGAGCTCCATTGGGATCCCCATGCTCCTGGACACTGTCTCCAGGGTTGCCTCGGGCTCGATGCGCAGGATCTCGATAATCCTGGAAAGCTTTGCGTCATCCAGGCGCTCTGCAGCGAAGGGAACAGCCCTCAGGGGATCTCGGCGGCGGGGAGGAACGTGCATCCGCTCTTCGTGGTCCTCCAGCCTCGCCTCTATCCTGGGATCCACTCGCTGGTCAACCGCTTCGTCGATCACGTCCTCGACAAATTCGCCCACCTGCCTGATGAACCGTGCTGGTAGCTCCTGATGCTCCAAGCCGACACCTCCTACTACGTTCAGGCTTGGGGCGCATCATACCAGCGTATCGGCTATAGAACAAGAGTTCTAGTGTGTGGTCGTGGGGCTCAAAGTCTCTCGACGATGGGGAGCAGCTTGTTGGCCCACCCGAGCGCCCTTTGCCAGTTGGCCCTCCAGTTCTGGTACGCGGGATCCTGGGGGTCGAGGTCATAGTCCGCGGTGGTCCTGAGCTTGTACAGCTGCTCCATCTGCCTGGCGAGCCTCTCCCCATTGTTCCTGCGCCTGAGCCTGTCCCTTACCGCCTCGTGAGCGCGCTCGGTTTGTGTGACCCCAAGCCTTTCCCTGGCGATCAAGAACACGGCGTAATACGAGCGATTGACCGCCGTCCGCAGGGAACACTCGTCCGTGCCACAGGCGAGCGAGGAGGCCTTCGCGAGGAATTCGTGAGGATCGAATGCAGCCATTACTCGTCGACCCGCCAGAAGATCTCAAGATCTATCCTTTGGCCGATGATCTCCCGCACCCGCTGCGATTGTCGGCTCAGCCAGTCTTCGAAGGCAGAACCGACTCGATCCCAGTAGTCGAGCGCTTCGCCGGCGGGGAGATCCACCAATTCTCGCACAACTACTGAGCTCGCGCCCTCTTCCGGGTCCACCCAGCGGCGAACCACAAGCCTCGTGAGAGGCGCGAAGTTCCTGTGGGCCTCTCGCTCCAGGAACGGCAGTAAGACGTCGAGGGCCTCGCGCTCCCTGTCCGTCAAGAGCGGCTGCACCGCTTTGTCTATCTCGATGTCGGGTTTGGATGCGAACACCGGCAGCTCCGCGTTCCAGATGACCGGCCGCAACTCCGTGTGGAGGTCTTCTTGCGAGCGAGTGGTCTCTTTCATCCAGACACCAGGAGCGAGAAGTGGATCAATGGTTACGGAGCTCGCGGAGGTCACCGCGCTCCACTGCGCTGGAGAAGTTCTTTGGGATTCATGATACACGATCCTGTCACGATCATGTTGCTCCGAGGCCGGTGGGGGCGGAGCACCTGGTCCGATGTTCCATGGATCCTTAGTGTATGGCGTCCAACAGAAAGTCGTGCAAGCGCCCAGCTGCGACGGATCCATGAGCCTGGCGTCCAGAATGGGCGCTATGGGTACTGACGCGGTCGTTTCGGCCTGATAGGCCACCTGCATCATCCTACGCCTCCTCTAGCAGAGTGAATAACCGGCTCACGGTCTCTTCCAGCCTTCGGGTATAGTCGAACACGGCCTGGCGCGCTGGATTTCGGAAAATGATCTGGAAGAAGTGCTGCGAGGAACTGTTGGGCAGTTGGGGCTCGATCCTCACCTCGAACCAATCGGTACTGTTGGGCTCCTGCCCGGACCCGAACAGTCTCAATCCAAAGGGTGCCAGCGGGCGGCCGAGCGCGTCCGAGAGCGTTGTGAGCACAGGAATACTTGGGGCAATGGAAGACCAGATGTCCAGAGGGCTCCGTCTGGCTTTGACCAACATCGTCGACACGAGTTCGTAGTACTGAGCCATGGACTCCGTGTTGACCCCGAACTCGGCCTTAACCAGCTTCTCCAGCCATTCCATTTGCTCGACGGCATCCCTCGGGTTAGAAGCTATAGCGGCGATGACCATCTTCTCCGCGTCGAACCTAATCCTGGTCTCGCCCTTTCGCGCTTCAGCCCCTGCTACACCAGCACCTACCGGCACCTCGGGCGGGATGAAGCCCTCCTTGGAGAGTGTCCTGAGAAGCTGAATACCATCGAGCGGAAACAAGACGCTGTTCATCCGCTCGGCGACCTGGATAGTGCTGGCAGCAACCACGAGAGCCTTCTCTGTGGCCCTTCCGCTTCTCTGGACGGTGGCTTTCTCTACCATGGCTACAAGCCCTCCTCTCGCTCTCGTGCCTCGCGCAATGCGTCAACGTAGCCCCAGAACTGCCGTTGCTCTTCCTCGCTAAGTTCGTTCCACTGTCCTCGACCCATCCACTGGAGGAACTGATCCGCCAGGCGAGGATTTCCCTCTTCGAGTGTCCTTCCACGGATCGAGGCCTCCGGCAACCGCTCCCGCAGCGCCTCCCCCACGGCCCGCTGGACCTCCTCACGGATCGCCGATCGCACGTTTTCCGCAGCTAGCTCCGCAGCGCGCTGGGCTGCACGCTCGACTCTTGGCCAGATGACTCGCGACTTCGCGTCGTGGTCAACTTTTCCACCCTCGTAGAAGTCCGACGGCGGCACGCCGAGAGCTGCGGCTAGCTTGGGGACAGAGTCCGCATCAATGCCGAGGGCACCCGTCTCCATTCTCGACACTGTGGCTCCGGCCATCCCCAGCAACTCGCCTAGTTCGTCCTGGGTCATGCCTGCCGCCTTCCTCAGTTGACGAAGTCTCTCGCCTACACGCGCCACTTTGTGCACTCACGTAGATTTTTCCTACCAAATTTACATGATTGCGGTTCCAAAGTGTTGACAGCCTAGTTACTGATGTGGTAGGAATCATTCATACGTTTTTGGTAGATCATTTCTGAGAGGTAGCGCGAATGACCAGCCAGACGAGCGGGGGTTTGATCAAGACCTCGACCTCCTGGCCGCCCGAGCTCTTGAAGCGGGCGGAAGCCATCGCTGCCAGGCGGCACGCGTCTCGAAACAGCGTCCTCAACTACCTGGTAGCCAGGGCTCTGGACATCGAGGAGTCCGAGCAGGCGGATCTGGAGAGGCTGAGGAATGCGGCCGCGAAGAAGGCCGACGAGAGCGCTGCATGAAAGGTGGTCTCGTTGGCGGAGTGGCGGAAGAGGCGGTCGGCGGCGTGAAGGTAGACCGGCATGTAGGGAGGTGAAGGTGCACGACGGGTTCTACGTGGAGTCGAGCCCCGTGGGGAGCACCGTTAGATACAGCGCCAGCGCGACTGTGGCGCTCAACCTGGGCCTACCGGAAGCAGTCCAGGAGACGGGCGGTTTCGTCTCGAGCGGCGCCAAGAAGCGCAACCACGTTCGCACCCTCTCCAGGCATCCCCTCGCCGAACAGTATGCCGAGGGAGAAGTTGTTGTGCACGTGCATCTGGAGCTGAGTGGGAATCTGGATGGGATGGGGGAGGTAGACCCTGATGACCGCCACCTGTGTCTTACCTACCAGTGGCCGCAGCGGCCAGTCCATGACCTTCTCGACTCGAAGCTCGGCCGATTCTGGCGGCGCGCCGGCAGGTCGCACGGCCGCCCCGACGAAGGCGCCCGCGACGGCGACGAGGTTCAGGGCTTCGTGCTTATCTCGGTTCCAGAGTTCGTGAAGGACCCAAAGCGAATGACCCCGCACGGCAGGGTCCCTTTCGTCCTTCCCTGCGTGGTACGGCTGCGCACCCTCGATGACTGCACGAGCGGCAGACCCCACCAAGGGCAGATGCCGATCGGCAGCCTTGGGCCAGTCCTGCGGGCGCTTGCAGTAAGGGAAGCTGACGTCCCGTTCGCGGCTCTTCGCAAGTTTCCCATTCGCTCCGCCTGGCTGAGGAGAGTCGCGAGCCACGAAATAGAGCTGCTTGGCCAGAAGATCGAGCGAGCTGCCGAGGTTGTGGACCGCGTCGCCGATCACGGTTGCCCATTGGCGAAGGGGCGGATCGAACCGTGGCTCCAGGGAAACGGAGGCGAGCCAGCTGCGGACGATGAGGCGGGGAGTAGCCCCGGCCTCCAACTGGACCCACGCCGGCTCCTTGAGCAGCTCCGAGTCATATTGTTCGACGACGACGCTGTAGGGGTCGCGACGACCGAAGCGCTTCAGGGACTGTTGCAGGCTTCGCAGGTGTTTGTCTGCCCGCCGCAATTTCGCCCACGCGTCGTCAAGGCGCGGTCCGAGGGAGGGAAGGTCGCCGGCCATAAGGGGGTCTCTCACAGCGGCATCTCCACAGAGGTTCTCCGTGGCAGAGGCTAGCAGGATTTCGGAGAAGGATCAACCACAAGGAGCTTAGAGCTTGTCCGCCGTCGAGGAAACCAGCCCAAAGCCTAAGAGGCTGTCCGCCCGGCGCTCGATCGTCTTCGAGACGGTGGAGCATCTGTCGGATGAGGGTTTTGGCAGAACCAGGCCGGCCCTGGCGGCGCTGTACGTCGGGGTCATCCGGGAAGGCCTGGAGGATGGCTCCCTGGTGGAGGTCGAGACGGAGGACGCGCGGCTGATCGTGCCGGTTGAGACGGCGGCAAAGCGGAAAGGAGGAAAGGGATTGTTGGTTAAGGGGGTCCTGACTCCGGAGCAGGAGGACTCGCTCCGACTGGAGGAGACCGAAGACCACATACTCCTGCTCTGGAAGGACCGGCGGGTCGTGGCAGCCTTCTCCCAGATGGGAGTGACGCCGGAATCGATCCGCCAGGAAGCAGACAGGTGGATGAAGGGAGGTGATGCGATTGGTGATGCAGCGGGAGATGTCCTTCCCGCTAGTGGAGTTCCGGCCGAGACTGCCGGGACCGGTGAGGCCGGGTCAGGAGTATCCAGCAAGGAAATGGGGGACCCACGCGGCACGTAGATCCCCCGATCGGCGCTTACGACAGTGAGCCAGTGTAGCCAGCACGGAACCACGTCGCCCTGCGCACACTACAACTAGGAGGATACCACAGGTGATCAAGTGGCGCGATCTCGTGTGAATCGCTGATCAGTTGCTCGAGCTCCAGGCCCTCGACTCCGAGATGCTCTCGGGGGTCGGAGGCCAGGGGGCAGGGGACCTTACGCCCCTCCTGAAGGAACGGAGGGAGATCGAAAGGCGGATCCAACGGGAGGTGGAAGGTTGGAAGAGAGAGTATCGAGCAGCCGTCTAGGCTGCCCTTCCACCTCCCCCACACTTATCACTGATTGGAGGCTACTCCGATGATCTACAGCGACCCAATATGGACCGTGATGGTCCACGCGATCCTGGTAGCTACGGTGGGCGCCATCTTCGGCCTGGGGCTCGCAGAGACGGCTAAGGCCGCCTACCGGCGCCTCGCCCGCCGGCCCGTCCGAGGTGGACGAGGATGACGCAGGCCACACCCACGTTACACTCCAATCCTTCCCCGACTCATGAGGACTGCGGCCACTTCGTCCTGGTCCGTCGCGACGGCACCGTGGACGTTTACCAGCTCGCCGGGAGGGTGGACGAGCCCATCAGGGTCGTCCGCTGCGCTCTCTGCTCTCACCTCTCGGGCCACGAGCTCCCATTCACCGGCCGGCCGGCTGTGATCTGTCGCGTCGGCCGATTCAGGACCGAGGGGGGCGACTTCTTCGCGTGTGAGACGACCGATCTCTTCAGCCCGGGGCGGAACCTTGCCCGGGCCGCGGCCGAGTGCGACGGCTTCGAGCCGCTCGACGGAACGGTATAGGGAGGCGAGGGGGTGGTAGTGGAATATTCCGCGCGAAATGAGACCGCGGTCCTGGAGCAGATCGAGACCGACTCCATAGCCGCCTCCAACCTGAACCCGCGCAAGTGGATCCAGCAGGAACCGCTGGAGGAGCTCGCGGCGTCCATCAGGGAGCACGGCATCCTGGAGCCCCTCGTAGTCCGGCCGGTCACTCCCGCCGGGGCCCGGGGTCTCGAGACCCCCATAGTGGAGCTCGCGTCCGGGGGAGTGCCGAAGTACCAGTACCGCTACGAGCTGATCGCAGGCGAGCGCAGATGGCGGGCTGCGAGGATGGTGGGACTCGCCACGGTGCCGGCGGTCGTTCGCTACGACGTCGCCGACGACCACACGACCCTCCAGCTGATGATGGTGGAGAACCTCCAGCGCTCCGACCTGGACCCGATAGAGGAGGCCCAGGGGTACAAGCGGCTGGGTGAGCTGGGGATGCGCCAGCGAGAGATCGCCGAGCAGGTCCACAAGAGCCAGCCGGCCGTGGCCAACGCCATGCGCCTGCTGGACCTCCCCGCCGACGTGCAGCTCCGGATCCGGAAGGGGGAGCTGACTCCGGCCCACGGCAGGGCGATTGCAGCGTGGAGTCCCTTCCCAGAAGTCGCGAGCCAGATCGCGGGCCTGGCCGCCGAAAAGGGATGGACGACAAGGGAGACGGAGAAGCCCTTCCGCCTGCACTACTGGGACATCATGGAGCCCCTGCGGAAGGCTGGCCTCGTCCGCAACCTGGGTGATGCGACGTTCGAGCGGAAGCTCTGTCTAGAGTGCCCTCACGACGCCTACCGCAATCCGGACACCTCCTACGGTCTCTGTTTCCGCCCCCAGCACTTCGACGAGCTGAACGCCGCGGCCTGGGAAGAGAAGAAGCGTCGCCTACAAGACTCGACGCGGCTATTGAGCATCTCCACCGACGGCACGACCGAGGTACTCGAGCCGCCGAAGATCAGCGATCTGAACTATGGCACCTACGAGCGTCTCGCTCGGGACGTCCCTCCGGGCTGCCAGGAGACGTGCCAGAGCCGCGGCCGCGCCAAAGAAGGCGCCCGCTTCGTGCCGATTTGCCTGGATCCGAAGTGCTACAAGCGCCTCACCATGGCTGAGACCAAACGGAAGAACAAGACCGGCCGGGACCTGATGGCGGTGATGCTCCTGGACCTGGAGCAGAGGATTGACGCCCTCATGGAGATCGGACCGCGTGAGATGTCAGTCATAGGTACCGCTGTCATGGCCAACGATTGGCACCTGAGGGGCTACCTCCGGGAGGCAGCCGAGCGCCAGTACCGGCTGGAGCTGTGGAACAAGCTGGACGGAGGCTACAGCACGGAAGCGTACCGTGCCGAGGCGCTAGAGGACGTCTATCCGCTCGCCGTCGCCCAGATCATCGTGGAGGGCTTCTGCCGGATGGAGTTGGTGGAGCGCTACAAGGAGCGGAGCAGGGGCGAGAGCCCCACGGCCGACTGGTACCTCAAGGGGGACCCTGCTGCCGTTATTACTACTACACCTACTACTACCGGAGCGACGCCGGCAACCCACCGCTGCGCCTCGTACCCGGCTGAGTGTGACAGACAGTGCGCGTGGTCGACTGGCGAGGAGCGATACGGCTACCCGGCTTACTGCCTCAAGTTCGATCCGGTCCCACTCGATGGGGCCGACGATCCGAGCGGCGAGAACTCAGAACCCGGAACTCAGAACCCAGAACCGGCGCCGGCCGAGTGCGAGGCCTATTCCGCCTGGGCCGTCACCTGCCGGCTGGCCGATGGCTCCGCCCGCATGTGGTTCCCCTGCGAGGACCACAAGGAGGCCGCCCTGAAGATCGGGGCAGCGCATGGCGACGTGAAGTCCGTCTACGAGCTCACACCCGGAACCGGCAAGGGAAAGCTCAAATGCCACTACGGGCCGCCGGCGGCAGTGGCAGCGGAGGTGGTCTGATGTCGGCG
>JAJYKO010001073.1 GCA_021788565.1 Chloroflexota bacterium | reverse complement strand
CCTGATGAACGTCTCCTCGGGACATGACACCGTATCCTACCGGGAGCCCCTGGGGGTTTTCGCGGGGATAGCCCCTTTCAATTTCCCGGCCATGATCCCCTTCGGCTGGTTCATCCCCCTGGCCATCACCACCGGGAACAGCTACGTCCTCAAAGCCGCCAGCATGGTGCCACTCTCCTCCATCCGCCTCCTCGAACTTCTCCACGAGGCTGGCATGCCCAGGGGGGTGGTGAACCTGGTCACATGCGGACGGAACGAGGCTGAGATACTCCTCACCCACCCAGACGTGAGGGGGGTGACCTTCGTGGGAAGTACCGAGACGGGTAAGCACGTCTACTCGGTGGCGGCTTCAGCCGGCAAGAGGGTGCAGGCCCAGACGGAGGCGAAGAACCACGGCATCGTCATGAAGGACGCGTCCCTTGAGAGGGCTGCTCGGGGCATCATCAACTCCACCTTCGGGTGTGCTGGGATGCGCTGTATGGCCCTGCCCGTGGTGGCGGTGCAGAACGCGGTGGCCGAGGAGTTCGTCGACTACCTGGTGCGCTTTGCCAAAGAGAGGGTGATCGGCTGCGCATACGACCCCAGGACCGAGATGGGGCCCGTGGTGAGCGCGGAGCACAAGGCCTTCGTGAACGGCTGGATAGATAAGGGGGTCTCTGAGGGGGCTGAGCTCATCCTGGACGGCAGGCAGACGGTGGTGCCTGGATATGAGAAGGGCTTCTTCCTGGGTCCCACCATATTCGACCACGTCAGGCCGGAGCACACGAGCGGCACCGAAGAGGTCTTCGGCCCCGTCACCTTCGTCAAGCGCTTCGACGACTTCGAGGAGGGCCTCGCCCTCGCCAACGCGAGCCGGTTTGCCAACGGGAGCTGCATCTTCACCGAGAGCGGCTTCTACGCGAGGGAGTTCGCCAGGAAGAGCCATGCTGGGATGGTGGGAGTCAACGTGGGCATCCCGGTGCCGGTGTCCTTCTTCCCCTTCTCGGGTCATAAGGAGAGCTTCTTCGGGGACAAGCACGTCTTAGGGATGGACGGGATAGACTTCTACACCGAGACCAAGTGCGTGACGACCCGCTGGTTCAGCGAGGAGGAGAAGAAGACCACCAGGGTATCCACCTGGGAGGGTACTACCACCAGATCGTAACTATTATTCGTATTCCGATGAGCGTAGTGGCAGCGTTGCCATCCTCTCAAAGTTGAGCTCTCACTGGTAGAGCCTGTGATTGGGTCAAAGGACCGGCTCGGGCGGGACGATCGGGAGGGCGGCAACCTGCGGATGACCGTATCGGCTGGGCGTTTTGCGGAATGGACCAGCCGATGCGGTTTCCTCAGACCTTCAGCAGTCCGCGGGCTTGCGTTGCGACTATGACGCCACCGGCGTCTATGTTCTAGACGGCCCGCTCCCCATCGTCGGCTTCCACGGTTATCTCCCTTTGGCTCTCTGTAACTCTGTCGCCAGCTAACACCGAAGGATAAGGCGTTCTCAATGGCTCAGTTCGCGCCATTCTTGTGCAGAACTGACAATAAGAGCAGCCAACCGGGGGATATCTTCTATGCATTCTGTATGCTGCCAACAGCGCGGGCAGCGATTACCATACAGTTGCACTTGTCCAGCAAGTTGCAGCCACTCGCCACCAGGTACTTAGCGATGTCGCCACGCTCAAACGCGGCGGCTCTCCCACACGCACGGTTCTTTCCAATCGAGTTCCACGTATCGCCTAATGCACTTAAGGTGAGGAGGAGACCATGAGTGAAGCCAGTATCCCGCTCGGCGGGCACAGCGCAGCGTCGCTGGCCGAGCGCGTACCGCCCCTGAGCTGGCAAGCAGCCGTCGAGGCGGCATCTCGCTGTCTCTACTGCTACGATGCACCCTGCGCCAAGGCTTGCCCATCCAGCGTGGACCCATCGTCCTTCATTCGAAAGATCACCACAGGCAACATGCGCGGCGCGGCTCGGGTGATCATGGAAGCCAACGTGCTCGGAGGCAGTTGCGCAAGGGTTTGTCCGGTTGAGGAGCTGTGCGAAGGCGCCTGCGTTCTTCAAAAAGATCAACCCCCGGTTCCGATTGGGCGACTTCAGCGATTCGTTACCGATTGGGCCGCGGAGCATGGCATAAAGGTGCTCTCCGTCGGGAAGGCGACCGGAAAGAAGGTGGCCGTGGTGGGCGGGGGGCCCGCCGGCCTCACCTGCGCGGCTGAACTGGCGAAGCTAGGCCACGCGGTTACCGTCTTCGAGGCCAGGGAGATGGCCGGCGGTCTCAATACCTACGGGATCGTACCACTGAGGCTCCAGGTCGCCGATAGCCTGGCCGAGGTTGAAACGATCCGCGGCCTGGGGGTCGAGATCAGGACGAGCACGGCCGTCGGGAAGGACGTACGCGCGGCGCACCTGCTGAAGGAATACGACGCCGTTTTTCTGGGCCTGGGCCTGGGCCAAGCCTGGAGACTGGACATCCCGGGCGAGAAGCTGGATGGTGTCTACGCGGCCCTCGACCTGCTGGCAGCGGCCAAGACCGGCAAGATCGGCGATGAGTTCGTTGGTAAGCGCGTGGCAGTGGTGGGCGGTGGCAATACCGCGATAGATGCCGCCACCGTGTCGAAGCGACTCGGCGCACAGGAAGTGACGGTTCTTTACCGCAGAACCGAGAAGGAGATGCCAGCCTACCGGCCGGAGCTCGAGTTCGCGAGGCTGGAAGGGATCCAGTTCCAGTGGCTGACCGCTCCAGTGAACATCCTCGGTGAAGAGCGCGT
>JAJYKO010001072.1 GCA_021788565.1 Chloroflexota bacterium | reverse complement strand
CGCCGTCTGGTCTCCCGACTTTCGGAGGACCACCAGGGTGCCCTTGGTCTTTTCACCGCGGAGTGCGCGAGCTATGGGCATGTCTTCGGGCGGGATCGGGCTGCCGTCGGTCGTCTCGATGGAGAGCCGCTTCATCCACTCTCCAGGCAGGGAGCTGGCTCCTTGCAGGGAGTCGCCCAGTGCCTCCTGGGCAGCCGGGTTCATGCGGACGATCTCTCCCGCGGGGCCACAGATCACCACCCCATCGCCCATGGAGGAGATGGTGGCGTCCAACTCTGCCGCCCGTTTCTCGATCTCTGCCGTGAGCCTCTCGCGCTCTTCCTCTGCCTGCTTTCGGGCCGTAACGTCGGCAAAAGTCACCACCGCGCCCTGGATGCGGCCGTTTTCCACGATGGGATACGATGAGTAGCCCACCGGGAAGAAGGTGCCGTCCTTCCTCCAGAACACCTCTCCGTCGATGCGAACCGTGGCTCCCGTTCTGGCGGCACTGAGGATCGGGCAATCGTCTTCGGGGTATGGTGAGCCGTCACTATCGATGTGGTGGACGAGTGAGTGGAGACGCTTGCCCGCGAGCTCTTCCGGCACGTATCCCAGCATCTTCGCTCCTGAGGCGTTGATGAAGGTACAGATGCCTCGCTGGTCGATCCCGGCGATCCCTCCCTGGCTCGATTGCAGCAGCAGTTGCACGTGGTTCGCGAGACGCAGCTTCTCTTCCTCGGCTCGCTTGCGTTCGTCGATCTCCCGCACGACCGCCAGGATCAACCGTCTTCCTCCGATCTCGGCTCGCTTCAGGCTTACCTCGACCCAACCGACCTCGCCGGCCTTGTTCCTGGCCAGCCACTCGAAGATCTGGGGTTCTCCTTCCGCGGCCTTCCGGATTCGATTCAGCGCCTCTTTGCCGATATAGGAACCGATGCCGGCGCTCACGTCCTCCAGGGGAAGATGCCTTAATTCCTCACGGCTGAACCCTGATAGCTCCACTGTCTTCTGGTTTGCTTCGAGTACGATCCCCTTCTCCGGGTCGAAGACGGCGATGGCATCGTTGGCGGCCTCGAAGATCGTGCGGTACATGACCTCGGATTCCCGCAGCGCGGCCTCAGCACGGGTAAGTTCGGTGGTGTCCACTGCACTGGCCCCGACTTTGGAAGCGCCATCCTGCGCGGCGAGAGGAGCAGCAGGTGTGTGGCCGTGATCGGCCTCGTTGGGACGGCCGTCGGTGATCGACGTCCGAGAATTCAGCAGCAGACGGTCTTCAAGCTCGCTCATGGACTCCCTCGCTTGAGCGAAATCGGGCATACGGCAAGGCCCGGCATGGTAACGAGAATCGCTCCGGCGCAAAGTGAGGGGGGTGCGAGGAGCGGAGATCCACGTGGCGGTTGCCAGCTGCGCCCGCCTGCCTCATGAATCATTAAGATTATATCACCTTATCTGTCATTGCGAAGCCCCATCCGCGCGCGTATATTGCCGTTGAAAGGCCCGATGCTGCGACCAACAAGGAGTCGGACATGAGCGCGTTTGGAACCGTTGGGAAAGCCGTTGCTGCCCTGGGAATGGGCGCTCTCGCGGCCCTGGTGGCGGTGAAGGTGCGGGACGACCGCCACGTGGACGAAATCTGGCGCTCTCTGGAACAGTCGGGTACCACGGGCGAGCTGTTTTCAGAAGGGATGGTCTCAGCCCTGCCGGATCCCGCCCGGCGCTACTTCCTCCACGCGATCCGCCCGGGGACTCCTCTGGCCCCAAGGGTCCATGTCGGGTACCACGGCAGCATGAAGCCCGGCAGGCAGATGCCATGGATGTCTCTCGCGGTCGAGCAGATCGTGGCGAAGGAGCGAGGCTTCGTTTGGAAGGCCACGGCTCGGAGCGGTCCCCTTATCCTCACCGCCGCCGACCGCTTCCTGGACGGCAACGGCCGGATGAGGATCGCCCTCTTCGGCCTCATCCCCGTGGTGAACGCCACCGGGCCCGACCTCTCCAGGTCCGCCCTCGGCCGGCTGCTGATCGAAAGCCTTCTGCTGCCCAGTACCCTCCTGCCTGGACCCAACGTCCAGATCGAGGGGATCGACGAGTCTCGCTTCAAGGCAACCGTGAGGCTGCACGGCGAAGCTACTCCCCTCACCCTGACGGTGGATCCTGAGGGGCGGCTGAAGGAGATCGCCATGAACCGCTGGGGCAACCTGACGGAGGAGGGCTCCTACCAGTACATTCCCTACGGGGCCACGATAGCGGAGGAAGCCACCTTTGGCGGATACACAGTTCCCAGCTGGATCAGTGTAGGCTGGTGGTACGGGACCGATCGGTACGAGGAGGCGATCCGCCTCGAGCTGGATTGGGCCGAGATGTGGTAGACGCCAGCCCCAATAATCAGATCTAGCCCGAGACCAACTGCTTCGGCAGGCCGTTCCGCGCTGAGGAGAGCCGCGGTCAGATTCCGCGGTCGAGCCAGGAGAAGAGGTTTCAATGGAAGAGCATTCTCTACACACGGCGGCTGTCACACTCAACTATGCCGAGGTGCCATCAGCCCGTCCTCCGCTGGTTATGCTCCACAGAACCTCCTACAGGTGGCAGGGCATGGCGACCCTGTTTCCCGACCTCGCGCCCGACTGGCATATCTACGCGCCGGACCTTCGCGGGCACGGCGGGTCCGGCTGGGTACCGGGCCGCTACCGGCTGAGCGACTACGCCGATGACGTCGTCACCTTCCTGGAACAGCGCGTCCCCGAGCCGGCCGTCCTTTTCGGCCATTCGATCGGGGG
>JAJYKO010001071.1 GCA_021788565.1 Chloroflexota bacterium | reverse complement strand
CAGCGCAATCGGCGCCAAGTCTGTAACTAACTACAACTTGCGAGCACAGCGCCGCGCGGTATTAATTCCATGGGCGTTCAGGGCAAGAAGTTGGGATTCTAGTCCCGTCGGTGGTGAGATAGGGCAGGCAGTACTATACATGTCGAAGGGCATGGAGATTCATAGTAAGCGCGAGCCAACTGTCAGAGTAGGCAGCCAGCCGGTGGAGCTTGTGGAAAGCCCCGCGCGAGGTTACGGGGTGCTATTCTCCCTCATCAGAGGTAATTCCGATTGAGACGGCGGCGTCATGCGCCTTTCGAACGTGTTCCCGCGCTAACCCCTCCGCGGCCTCGACGTCGCCGATCTCTAGCGCTTTAAGAATCAATAGGTGCTCCGAAAGGGAGCTAGGGGCCCGACCGGGGCTGTCAAGCGAAGAGCGATAGATCCGTCGAGTCTGGGCCCTGATCGCGGCCAGGAAATCTCGAGCCCACCGGTTCCTGCTCGCCTTCGCGACCAGATCGTGAAACTGTGTATTTAAAACGACTATGTGAGTCGCGTCCTTCGCCTTGATCCGATCCGCCATCTCACGGAGGACACTCTCCAACTCGGCCAGTTCATCGGCGGTGATGTGCCGAGCCGCCTGCCTCGCCGCCAGGCCCTCCAGGACCTCGCGCACGGCGAAGAGGTTGACTCCGTCCCGGTCCGTGACCTCTGTGACAACTGCTCCACGGCGCGGAAGGATGGACACCAAGCCCTCTCCTTCCAGCCTCCGAAGCGCTTCTCGCAAGGGGCTTCTGCTCACTCCAAGTTCAGCGCAGACCCTGTCCTCGACGATTCGCTCGCCGGCCTTCAGCTTCCCGGTGACGATAGCATCTCGGAGGGACTTGTACACCTGCAGTCGCAAGGGGAGATAACTTGTTGTTTGAATCGACTCAGCGAACGTAGCCAACTGCAAAAGGCCTCTCGTTTCGTATACCCACATGCACAGTAACACACCTGCCGCGGCCCCCGCAAGGCAGGCCCGTCGGGGGCAGGCATCACGGTCCCTGGGCTCTCACGCTGAGCGCAGCGAAAGATCTCTTCAGCCAGGAGGAGATGCTTCGCTGCGCTCAGCATGACACCTGTTGGCTTTCCATTCGAGCCACGCGGGTGAGCACGCCGGCGCTACCAGCGCGCCCACCGCACTGTTTGCTTAGGGTCAGGCCAACTTAACAGTTCCTTCCTTCGAAGCCTCGGCTCTCCAGACGGGAGGACTGGACTTCAGCGGTATGATCAGCAGGCCGGCGACGATTGCGAGTATCGCCGACACGCTCATCGCGACAGGGAACCCGGCTTGTTTGACCAGAATCGCGGTCAGCACGCCTCCATAGACTCCTCCGGATCCCTTCGCTATCGCGTAGAGTAGGCCGTAGTTCGAGCCTGCAGCGAGGCTACCGTAGTACTGTCCGATCATCGCTGGGAACAGGGTGAACAGCGGCCCCCAGAAGAAGATCGCCACAATCGCGGTGACGACGAACAGGGCTTCGCTATGCACTGCTCCGGCCACTACCGTCAGGAAGAGGAAGACAGCGGTCAGGATATAGGTCCAGATCGCAGCGCTCTCTCTACCGATACGCTCCGATATTCCGCCGAGAACGACCCGACCGACGCCGTTGGAGATCGTGATGCCCGACGCCGCCAACGTACCCGCTACCGCGGTAAACTTGAAGCTCTTTGAGTACGCAACGATCTGGCTCACGCCGGCGAGTCCTGCGCTGGAAATCAGTATGAAAGAGACAACCAGCAGCCAGAACTGCCACGTCGAAGCCGCCTGCCCCAGGGTGTACTGATGGTCAGACGGTCTCGCCACCTTGACCTTTGGCGTCCAGCCGGCAGGCTTCCAGCCAACCGGCGGGTCCTTGATAAAGAAGGCAGCTACGATCGATACGCCTCCGATGATCACGGCCATTATGTAGATGACCCCGAAGAACGTACTGTCCGGCGCCGTCTTGGGAATCGCCTGAATTGGGAAGATGAACGGCAGAGAGCCCCACGAGAACGCCCCTGCCATCAGTCCAGCGACAACACCTCTCTTGTCTGGGAACCAGGTATTTGCCACCGTCACTGCGGTGTTGTAGATGAAGCCCGCGAAAAGGCTACCTATGCACCACAGGATGAGAACGAACGTGTAGTTTGGGCCGAGCGAGGTCGCGTAGATACCAACCCCGCCCACCAAGCCTGCGATGATTGTCACCCAGCGCGGTCCAAACTTGTCCCTGAGAATACCACCGGGAAGGGTACCAATAGACTCGAAGACCACGAACAGCGTGAACATCCAGCCAATCTGCGTGCTGGACCAGTGATAGATGCCGCCAATGTGTCCTGCCATCGAGCTCCAAGCGTACTCATAGGGGCTGATGACACTCATCGCCAAAAAAGCGGCTACAAATACAACCCACCTACTGTAACCCAGGATCTCCTTGTCACTCTTGAACGTCGCGCTTCCCGCAGCCACACTGGACATCGATTGTCTCCTCTCTTTGACTACTTTCTCCACTATGTCGACGAAGTGGGTTACTAAGAAGAGGAAGGCCAGTTGATGACGCGATTTCCGCCAGACTCTAAGTCAGACGATAGGCATGGACCACTATTGGTGGAGCACGAGAAGGCCCACCGCATCGCTGAGAGGACCAGCGGCGGCAAGCCAAAGGAATCATCGTGGTCGGCATCATCGGAGGGCTTAACCCTTCCACATGCTGCGGAGACTGTTACGAGTTGCCTATTCCGCAGCGAAAGGC
>JAJYKO010001070.1 GCA_021788565.1 Chloroflexota bacterium | reverse complement strand
CTGGCTAGAGGAGAGACCCACACCAGACGGCTCCAGGGCGGTCCACTTCTTCAAGTACGGCCAGTACGTCATCTGGGGGGCAACCGCGCGCATCCTCACGCACTTCCTGGCCAATAGCTATTAGCAATTAGATTTTGGCAGGACCCAAGAAGTAGGTGGTGCCGTCTTTCGAGCAGCTAATGGCTAGCTGCTAATTGCTAATGGCTATCACGCCCAGGTGATTCCTGAGCTGCCTCGCAGCACGCGGCGGATGGCCCGGACGTTGCTCCTGACCGCGTCAGCGTCCCCGGCATGGGAAGAGTACTTGAGGTAGGTTTCCAGGTCTTCGATGGCCCCGGGCGCGTCCCCCAGGTGGTAGCGCAACATCCCACGGTCTCGAAGCTCGTCCAGGTCCCATGGCGCGAGGATAAGGAGGAATTCCACCATGGCCAGAGCCCTCTCTCGTGCCCTCGCCGCGGCATATATGGTCTTGAGGTTGTGGATCTCTCTGGCCAGGATCTGGCGCTTCGTTACCGCGCCCAGCATGTACGGCTGGAACTCGACGTTGCCGTTGTAGATCTCATGGACCTTCCAAACGCAATCCTCTCTGGAGAGCACAGCGCCCTGGTTAAATGGATCGATGTAGATCTCGCCGCCAGGCTGCGGATGCTTGACGATGAAGTGCCCCGGAAGTCCTACTCCGTCCACCTGGAAGCCGGCCCTCCTCGCCACCTCCATGTAGACTATCGACAGTGAGATTGGAATGCCGATGCCCCGATCCAGCACTTCGTTGAGATAACTTGCTCGTGGATCGAAGTACTCATCGGTCGCCCCGGTAAAAGCCAGTTCGCGGAAGAGGTAACGCACCAGTGCGGCGGCAACGGTGGACGGGTGGCGCTCAACACCGATGAGGTCCCTAACCTTCTCAGCCATCTTGTCCAGCTTGCGAACATAGGCGCCAATGTCTAGGTCTGGATACTCAACCCTAGCCACCATGAGAGAAGCCGCGGCCAGGTCGATCTCGGCGTCAGATCGCCGAACCATGGCCTCGAACTCCTGCCTGTTCAACTCCGAGCTGGACGACATGCTACTGACCCCCTGAAGTTCCACACCGGCATCACGGTCATAACCCGATCTTAACACACGGCGAAGCATCGGGCCAAATCTGCCGCCCCTTACCAAGGCAAGCTCGCTCATGTAGAATGACAGTACCGAGGAGCCGGAGGTGCGAAGTGAAACTGCGTGTCGCGGGTAAAGAGCGCGAGGTCCGGAGGCTAACCTGCCCCCACGACTGCCCTGATCGATGCGGGCTGGTGGCGGAGGTAGACGACGGTCGCGTGGTCGCCGTTTTCGGGGACCCTGAACACCCTATAACCCAGGGCGTCATCTGCCGCAAGGTAATGGAATACCCAAAACGCATCTATGGGCCCGATCGGATACTCCACCCGTTGAAGCGAGTCGGACCCAAGGGCGCGGCGCAGTTTGAGCGCATAACCTGGGAGGAGGCCATCGACACGATCGCGGTCCGGTTCAAGGAGATCCGCGACCAGCATGGGGCCCAGGCCATCCTGCCATTTGCGTACGGCGGTACCATGGGCGTAGTCCAGAGGTACGGCGCAGCTATGCGCTTCTTCAACCGTCTGGGCTCCGCTACTCACACCCGTAGCATCTGCAGCGCCGCCGGCCAGGCCGGCTACTCCTACTCCATGGGGGCCAACCGCGGCGCGGACCCGGAAACCATACCTGATGCCAGGCTCGTTGTGATCTGGGGAGTCAACGCCGTTAGCACCAACATCCACCTGATGGCTCTCACCGAGCAAGCCCGACGAAATGGGGCAGAGCTCGTGGTCATAGACGTTCACCGCAATCCCACAGCAAGGGCGGCGGACCGATTTGTCCAGCTATACCCTGGCACCGATGCCGCGCTTGCGCTCGGGCTGATGCACGTTATCGTCAAGGAAGGCTTCCACGACGGAGCCTTCATCAAGGCCAACACGACCGGCTTTGACAAGTTGTTGCCACGCCTGGAAGAGTATCCGCCAGATCGCGTGGCGGAAATCACAGGTGTCCCCGCGGAAGAGGTCCGATGGCTGGCGCGGACATATGCCACGACACAGCCCGCATTCTTGGCCCTCGGCAACGGCCCGCAGCACCATGAGAAGGGCGGTATGGCGCTACGCACCATGTCGCTTCTGCCGGCAGTGGTGGGATCCTGGGGAAAACCGGGCGGTGGCGCATATCGCAGCAACAGCGGCTACTCCTCGCTCAACGACAGGGCGCTGGAGCGGCCCGACCTAGCGCCGGGCCCACGGCGCTCCATCAACATGAACCGGCTCGGGACCGAGCTTCTCGATGCTGACCCGCCCTTCAGAGCCATCTACATCTGGAGCACAAACCCCGCGGTGATCGCTCCCGAACAGAACAAGGTGGTAGCAGGCCTGTCCAGGGAAGACCTCTTCGCTGTGGTGCACGAGCAAGTGATGACAGACACGGCACGCTATGCCGATATCGTGCTGCCGTGCACCACCTGCTTCGAGCAGGCCGACTATTTCACTTCCAGCTGGCACCTCTACGCGTCCTATTCCCCACAGGCGATCGAGCCCGTGGGTGAGAGCAAGTCCGACTACGAGGTGTTCAAGCTCCTGGCAGAGGCGATGGAATTCGACGATCCCTGTTTCCAGCAGAGCCTGGACGAAATAGCGGCGGAGGGCTTCGACAACCCGGCCAATCCGTACCTCGCGGGGGTCACCGCGGAGCGCCTGAAGAAAGAGGGCCTC
>JAJYKO010001069.1 GCA_021788565.1 Chloroflexota bacterium | reverse complement strand
CTCAAGCATCGGGTGTCTCCTTTCGGGCCTGGACGTCGTCTCCTGACGGCTCCCAGGCAATCGGTGACCTTCTCTCACCGAAAGGATGCACCCGATCTCACTTTTCTACGAACCTCGGGACACTACTGAAGCGAGCATCACCTTAACCGTGCGTCAGTAAGGCCGCGCCAGAGGCTTCCTACCACGCCGCTTGTGCACGCCCACGCTGGCCTCTTCAGGTACAGCAGATTTGTGATGTCCGATTGGTCGTTTGGAGCGCCCTATCTACTAACCCGGCAACTCGCGCGGCGGGTTAGTAGATAGCGCGCTAAAAATGCCCGATTTCCCATCACAAATCTGTTCTCCTGTTACAAGGGTCAATACGGGGTGATGGCGCGCTCTGGACAGATCCCGGCAGGTAGTGCAGGTGTTGTTGGGCTGGCGGGAACAGGGCGCCGGCCGCTGAGGTGCGAGGCGTTAGACGGCCAGCCTTTGTGACGACCCCCGCGGCTCGGAGGGTCGCTGAACTGTGCCGGCACTCTCCCAGCGGGGATTCCCAAGTGCGGCCTCTAATCGTCGTGTCCGCTCTGCTCGCCATCGGGTGCTCCACGGAGCCGTTTGACGGTATCAGCGGTTCCTGGACGGCTCCGTTCGCCTTCGGCCCATATAGCGCCCTCACCATCCACCTGGCAGAGGTCGGTCCACAAATCAAGGGCACCGGCTCCGCCACCACCTGGCAGTTCCTCGACACTACGATTGTCGCCGGCCCGTCGTACCCCGTGACCGTCACTGGGACCGACGATCACGGCGCCGTCAATCTGCAGGTCTCCATTCAAGTCGGGCCGGGTACGTCGATATTCTGGTTCGAGGGTTCGGTGCAAGACGCAGCACATGTGCGCGGCGTCATCGCCGTACCCGATAATTCAGTTGGCGTGACCTTTACCCGCACGTAGGTGCTGGCCGTCTAACCAGCGCCTGCAGCGGCCGGGCGCTTGGAGCTCAGGTGTTGTGTGGCTGGTGAGTGAATTGAGGTAGTGCGAGTTTTGTGCGGCTGGCGGAAGTACCACGCGCGCCGCTGAGGCGCGATCCGTTAGGCCGCGCGCACCGAGCCGCCGGAGCGGACTCTCCGGTAGCGGCCCGCCCCATCTAGCTTTCGCGAACGCGACGCCCTACCTTGGCGCCGTAACCGACGGGGGTCCATGTGCCACTGCAGAGAGGGCGGATTCGGGCCGGCAACAAGGGACTGACAGTCACTGTCAATCTTTGGGCCCTTGCGAGGTATCAGAGTGACTTCACCGCTGAGATGGCGCGGCTGTGGATTAAGGGCACCGTCACTGATCCGGATCGGCAGCGGCGCTCCAAGTTCAACGATGCCGGAGAACTGATAACCATCCTCGGCCGCTGGAACAGGGAGCAACTGCGATCGCTCAGGAAAGCGTCGTAGAATGACATCGGGGGAAACGTGAGCCCGACGCTCATCAAACGCCTCGTACCGGTCGTCCTAGTCTGCGCGTTGGGTGGCTCCGAAACCGCGACGGCGCAGGAATCGGAGCTCGGTGGCTGCCCCGACGGTACGGAGCGTGGTTACGCGCGAGTCCTCCGTTCAACGCCACTGCTGGAGTACCTCACCGACGAGCAATTCGCCCAGGCACAGCCCGGCGACGTTTTCCGGATGTGCAGGGCCGGCAGGCGCTATGTCACAATCACACTGATGGGCTTTGGTGTTGGATTCCGTATTCTAAGGACGGCCGTGGAGATCGTCCTTTCGCTCCCGCCCGTCGACTTCAAAGCCGAGGACTTCCGGCGCATCGCTTGCGGGATCGCTCAGATTCAGGGTACGACGCCCGGCCTAGATGCACAGAATCGGGCTCTGTTGGAGTTCACCCGAGCCAACCACATCACGTTCCCTATGCTCGTGGCAATCCGCGAAAGGGCGCTTGAGGAGGGGTTGTACTCCTCCCCCGGCGGTTGCCCACCGTAGCCAGTCTCGCACGATCAAGTAGGCTTCCTTGCCGGCCCAAGTCCACCGCCCTTCGGCGCGGCCTAACCCGCGCCTGCCGCGGGCGGGCGCGTGGGGCGTGAGACCGCATTTCCGGCGGAAGACATGGCGACGAGTTATGCGGAATCCGTATGACGAGTCATACAGGTTCGCATAACGTGCGCGCGCCCCGGAGCCCCCGCTCTAGGCGATGGACGGCGCCCTCCTCGCTGTATGACCGGTGCCCTACCGCAGAGCCCCGGGCTCTTGCGCAGGTAAGCCCCCTGGAGCCCTGCCTTGGCCGGGCGCGCCCTCTTTGTAAGACCAGAGCCTCGGGCTCATGGGTGAGTATGCCCCCCCCGACGACCTCCGCGTAGGAGGGAGCCGTGCAGTATCTCCCGATCCTGATCGGCGTCGCGTGCGCGATCTTCTTCTACCGCGCCGCCTACCACGAGCACCTGTCGCCGTGGCCGTGGACCCTGGCGAGCGTCGCCGCGGCGCTCGTCGTGAACAACAGCCGGCGCCTTGCCGTTCGCTAGTGGCCCGTGTCAGGGGCCGGCCGCATCATCTCCTTCATGAACAGGCCCGGGTCGTAGGGCCGCGGCGTCTCGGTGATCGCCGACGTCGCGCCCATGCCGTGCGCCACCAGCTCCATCTCGCCCGAGTCGCCCGGCCCCCCCATCCCCGTCTTGATCAGGGCGAAGGGCAGGTCCGGCAGGATCCAGGCGTCGCCGCCGCCGCTGTCGTCCTGCACGTGCAGCGCCCGGAACGTGCCCGCCGGCACCGTCACGCTCTCCCACCC
>JAJYKO010001068.1 GCA_021788565.1 Chloroflexota bacterium | reverse complement strand
CTCAATCTGCTCCAGCGTCACCCCACCAAGCGACGCTCCAGCATCAGGACGAGGCGACTCAAGGCAGGCTGGGATCGAGCCTACCTCCTGGAACTTCTCACCAATAATTAAGATGCGTCGGCCCTAGCCCTTGCACCCACGCACCCTCCCATCGTCAGCTCGCGCGTGCGATTCCTGCGTAATCTACACGCATAGTTAGTGAGACAAATTGTTAGGTTAGACAAACTAATACAAGTTAGAAAAGCAGAGCATTTACTCTATGCAATGTCTCTCAAGAATAGAGTGTTCACTCTATTGTCAGACAAACCGCATCATGGTAAAAGCCATTGTGCGGTCCTCGCGCACTTCGTCGTTTGATGGCTGAACCCGAAGGGTGCAAGCCGATACAAGGTCGTATCAAGAAAGGGAGGGAGAGGCACCATGGAGGAGGAGACTCAGCGCGAGCAGGCAGTCTCAAGGAGAGGCTTCCTGACAAGCGCGGGCAAGATCGCGGTGGCGGCGACGGCTGGAGCGGCAGGACTCAGCCTGATCGCCGCGAAGGGCACCGAGGCGGCCGACGTTCCGGCGTGGCCGTGGCCGTACAAGAAGCTGGATCCCGAGGCGGTGTACTGGAAGGCGAACAGCCTCTACTACAAGTACGGCTGCAGCCAGGCGGCGTTCGAGGCGATCATCACGTCGCTAGGGGCACCCTACACTTCGGTGCCAACCGGGATGATGAGGTTCGGCGAAGGAGGAGTGGTAGGCTGGGGCTCCCACTGCGGGGCACTCATAGGATCGAGCGCGGCGATTGCCCTTGTGCACAAAGACCCCGCCGTGGCATCCAAGCTGATCACCCAGATGACGGGATGGTACAGCGAGTTCATCGGTTCCGGCTCGGTTCTCTGCCACGTCTCGGTCACGGAGTGGAGCAAGGCCAACAACGTAACCGTCGAGTCCCAGGCGAGGAAGGACCGGTGCGCCCGGGTTGCCGGCGAGACCGCCAAGAAGGCGGTTCTGCTTCTGAACGAGCAGGCGGACAACGCCCTGCAGATTACCTTCGGCCCTCGGGCCGCCGTGGTTGGCTGCCAGAGCTGCCACGGTGCGAACGGTATGCAGAACGTGCGGGCCGGCGTGCTCCAGGACTGCACTTCCTGCCACACCGACGATCCTCACTCCCAGACGACCACGACAACCCAGTGATGTAGTGCCCCATCATAGGGCACCTGGCGGCTGTCATGCTGAGCGCAGCGAAGCATCTCTTCGTAGCTGGAGAGATCCTTCGCTATCGCTCGGCAATCCGTAGGGCTTCGTAGGGTCAGAATCAAAGCACCCCAGCCCCTCCAGGCGAGAGGACCGGGGTGCTTTGATTGAGAGGAGAAAACCAGTGTGAGGCGGTTCACGAACCGCCCTTGCTCAAGCTGCCAGGAAGAAGAGCGCGTCGGCGACGTTGCCCAGTTCCATCTCGTGCCGCACCCGATCGATACCCAGGGGCAGCCACTCCTCCTGAACGCCGCTCAATCTCACCACGGCATCTCCCTTGGGGATATGCCGGTAGATGGAGCGAAGCTCAGCGCGGAGGACCTGAGGATTGGCGACCTGGAAGCTGTCGACCTCACGGCCTTCTTCGATCACCTTAACCTGGACCGAGCGGGCGTGGCGCCGAAGCCTCCGCAGAGTAGACGAAAAACCATAAGACTCGACGATGTGTCCATGGCGCACCATTGCTGCCACCTCCAATACCAACGAACGCGAGCCCGGAACCCGTACGCAGCTCACTCAATGTGGATGCGTCGGACTCGCCCCGACGCATGCTATGATATGGGGTGGCCCGCCGGGATCAAAGGGGAAGTCGAAGCTGTTTGGTTCACCGCACTTTTGGGTTCAAAGCATTTGGGGGGAGCGACTTTGGATTCTGAAAGGCTTCTCGACGAGGTAGGCAGGCGGATACTGCGCGAGCTCCAGGAGAACCCCCGGATCGGCTACACTGAGCTGGGGAGGAGGGTTGGCTTGACCCCGCCAGCAGTGGCGGAGCGGGTCCACCGGTTGGAGGAAGCGGATATCATCGCCGGATACCGCGTGGAGTTGAACACAGACAAGGTCGGCCTCCCTATTACCGCCTTCATCCGCCTGGCCACCAACGAGGTCAAGTCCGGCCGGGTTGACGCCATGGCCAGGTCCACGCCGGAGGTGCTCGAGTGTTACCGGGTCACGGGCGACGACTCGTACATCCTGAAGGTGGCCGTGGCATCGGTACAGCACCTCGAGGCGTTGATCAGCAAGCTGCTGCTGTTGGGACAGCCGACCACGTCTATCGTTCTGACGACCGCAGTCTCGCACCGCATCCTTGAGCCACCCGGCCACACCCGCCCCGCGGTCGACCTCACCGCTTCGGAAGAGTTGCACCCGAGCCATTAATCATCGTAGGGACGGTTCGCAAACCGTCCCTACGAAATGTGGCCTATGGATCGACAGACCGCGGTTGCCTAGACCGCCGTGCACCACTCGATGTACTTCTTGTTCCGCCCCGCTATCACGTCGAAGTAGAGGTCCATCAGCTTCCTGGTGATGGGGCCGATGGCGCCGCTCCCGACCGTCCTGTGATCGACGTCCAGGATCGGGGTTATATGGGCGGCGGTGCCGGTCATGAACACTTCCTGGCAGGTGTACAGCTCGCTCTTGGCGATCTGGCGCTCGATAGTTGGGATGCCGAGCTCCTCCCGCGCCAGCTGAATCACCGAGGATCGTGTGATCCCGATCAGGATGCTCTCTGACGGGGCGGGT
>JAJYKO010001067.1 GCA_021788565.1 Chloroflexota bacterium | reverse complement strand
TGATCGGCTCTCGATCCAGAATCGCGATGCCAATGAGAATAGGCACGCGGGTGCCGTCCTTTCGGAAGTATTCCTTCTCGAAGGGCTTGCTCCGACCCGTGTCCAACAGTTCCTGCAAGGCGCGCTCGTCGAGTGGAGCGTGCTCGAGAGGCGTCATCTCCCGCCAGTGGAGCCTGCCGGACTCCAGGTCCTGCCGGCTGTAGCCAACCATACGGAGAAATTCATCGTTGGCATCGAGGATGTGTTCCATGTCAGCCATGAGGATGCCGATAATGTTGGGCTCGACCAGCTGCCGATAGCGACGCTCGCTTTCTCGCAGCGCCGCCTCCGAGTCCATCAAATTCTCCAGGGCGTCCCGCGCTTGGTACTGGCGCCCGCGAGCCCTTAACGCCGACCGTACTGCGCTTACCAGCGTCCCGGGCCGCACCGGCCGCTCGATAAGCGTGACGTTGGCAGCGTCCAGCGCAGCCTCGGCACCAACACCGCGAGCGATGGGATCCCCACCGCTGACGAGCAGTAGAACGGGGAGGTCAGACCAGGCCGGCTGCAGCTCCAGAAGCCCCTTCAGGGCCGCCACCGTGGCGGTCGTCAGCGCCTCCTGCGTTATGAGAAGGCAGCCGGCGCCCGCACCGCACTCCGTCACAAGATCCTCCGCGCTAGCACAGACCAGCGCCTGCACTCCCGCGTTTCGAAGGACCTCCTGTGCCATGGGCGCGTCGCGGCCAATCGGGGCTAACACCAGCACGCGCTGGGTGAGTAGGCTATCCCTCGCCACGGTCCAGCAGCAACTCCTTTCCCCCCAGGTAGGTGGGTACGCCCGAGAGCACTCCCTGGAAGTCACGCAGGGGCCGGCCCACCTGAATACCGGGTCCCAGGCGGAACTCCCGCAGCGACTCCTCGTGAGCCCCCGTGCGCTTTTTCATCACCGCGATGGCCTTGCGCACCAGACCCATCGCCTCGAAGTAGCGGAGCAGTATGACGGTATCGGCCAGGTAGCTCGCGTCCAGAGGTGTCTCCATGGCGGATCCCATCATTCCGTGGTGCGCGACGGTCACGAAGGTGAGGACCCCACGCGTTCCCAGGTAGGTCAGGAGCTCGTGTAGCTGCACCACGACCGCCCGCTCCTCTGCCATCGCGTTGAGGTACCCGTTCAGACTGTCTATGACAATCAGCCGCGTCCCGTTCTGTTCCACGTGGTGGCGTATGTCCTGGATCAACTCACCCGGCGAAATCTGTGAGGGGTCGAGCTGCGCGATCGCCATCCGACCGGTCCCCAGGTGCGGCCGAACGTCCATGCCCAATCCTTCGGCCCGCGCCATGAAGGTAGCCGCCCTCTCGTCAAAGAGGTAGAGGGCGGACCTCTCGCCTCTCTCGGCGGCGGCGACAGCGTACTGGGTTACGATGGCCGATTTGCCGGCTCCGGCGGGACCCGACACGAGTACACTCGTTCCGCGACGCACGCCGCCTCCCAGGAGTTGGTCCAGCTCGCTCACGCCGCTAGAGACCATGCCGTGGCCAAGATCTTCTTCATGCTCGGCGGCGACCAGGCGGGGATACACCCTGAGACCTCCCCTCAAGATGTCGAAGTCGTGGTAGCCACCTCGGAACTGGCTGGCACGCATTTTCTCCACTCGCAGCCGCCGTCTGTCGCTGCCGAACTGCTGTGTCAAGTACTCAAGATCCATCACAGTATGCGCGACACTCGCCAGGCCGCTGTCCCTTTCGGCCGCATTGTCCAGCAGGAGCGCGGTGCAACTCCGTCCGGCGAAGTACTGCTTCAGCGCCAGCATCTGGTGGCGGTAACGAAGTGGGTCCCTGGCGAGGAGGCGAAGCTCGGAGAGTGAGTCTATCACCACCCTTGAGGGCTTCTCCTGCTCCACAGGCTCCAGGGCCGCTCTTATCGTTTCTGTCAGCTCCATGTCGGACGGATGGAATATCGTGTACTGCTCCGCAGGATTCAGGCTCTCCTCGTCGGGCACGATTTCGTGTATGGTCACGCCATCCAGACTCCACCCGTGGGAGCGCCCGATCTCCAATACCTCCTCGGTAGTCTCTGAGAGGGCAAGCAGCAGGACATGCTCCCCCCTTTTGGCGCCTTCGATGAGGAACTGGAGCCCGAGGGTGGTCTTACCTGTACCTGGCGCCCCCACCACTAGATGAAGGCGGTTCTTTGGCAACCCGCCGGAGAGGACGTCGTCCAGCCCGGGAATACCTGTGCCTACCACGCCAACGGGGGTTTCCGAAGCGGTGTGCTTGAGCGTCATGACGTTGCTCCCAAGCTGATGGCGAATAGCCGTAAAGGATGCCCGCCGTCGCCGAAACCGGCAGGCGTTCTTCCTGCACAACGGTCAACAAGCGCGGCGGTGTCCGGGCGGAGAGGTGGGAGAACCTCCCTGGCTATCCCTACCGCGGGTGGATACGGGCTCCCAGACTCCTGGCGGCCGCTTCTTGATAAGCCTGCAATAACTGTTCCCGTTCTTCCGCCCGAACCGTGAGAAATCGACCGTGCTGGAGTCGCCAGGATGGAGGGCGGCGTTAGAGGGACCACCATCGGCGATCTGAGGGCCTCATCCGTATCAGAGTTGGCCGGCTCCGGCGGCGGTAGCGGAGCCTTCAACCGCATTGTTGCTCGCAGGTAGCCACGCTGCTACACTGACGCGGCGGCACCTGTATGCCCCACCAATCGTCCCCACCGGAGAACCACATGGAGGATCAACCACAGCTGAACTGGATCGCCAACTTCATCTGGGGCATCGCGGATG
>JAJYKO010001066.1 GCA_021788565.1 Chloroflexota bacterium | reverse complement strand
CGGGCGGCGGCACCTGTGCCAATGAAGCTTCTCATTGAATCGGCGTCCGTGGCAACGAATTCCCGACTTCAGGCCTCGGCTGGTCGATGAAGGCCGGGCGCGCTCACCTACCTCTCTCGAGCGAGGGCTTCCATCGCCTCGCAGATGGCCTGGCCAACTTCGATCGTGCTTGAGCCTCCCCCCAGGTCGGGGGTGCGAATCTGCCCCTCGGCCACCACCTGCTCCACCGCCCTCAGGATCAGGGCCGCACCGGCGACGTCTCCCAGCCAGTCCACCATCATCTGACCCGCGAGGATGGTCGCGATAGGGTTCGCGATGCCTCTGCCCGCGATGTCCGGCGCCGAGCCGTGGATCGGCTCGAACATGGAGGGGTACTCGCGCTCAGGATTAAGGTTCGCGCCAGGCGCAAGTCCTACTCCTCCAGCTATCACCGCTGCCTCGTCCGACAGCATGTCGCCAACCATGTTGGTAGCCACGATCACGTCGAATGTCTCGGGGCGCGTGATCAACTCCATGCACAGCGCATCGTGGTTGTGTTTTGAGGCCTTCACATCTGGATACGCGTGCGAAACCTCGTCGAAGACTTTGTCCCAGAGCGTCATGGTGTGGACGAGCGCGCCCGGCTTAGTGCCTAGCGCCACGCTCTTCTTGGCGTTCCGCTTGCGAGCTAACTCGAAAGCGAACCGTATCACCCGCTCCGCGCCCTTCCGGGTGATTACCGAAGTCTGCGTCGCCATCTCATCGGGCGTGCCTTCGTTGAGTTTCCCGCCCATGCCGGCGTACTCGCCCTCGCTGTTCTCCCGAAGGACCACCAGGTCGATCTCGGTCTTGTCTCTGAGAGGGGACACGACTCCACGAAACAGCTTGCTCGGACGGACGTTCGCATACTGACCCAGACCTTGTCGCATCGGCACCAGCAGGCCCCTCGTTCCCACCCAGTTGGGCACTCGCGGATCGCCGTGGGCGCCGAAGTAGATGGCATCGAAACTCTTCAGTACCTCGATGCCGTCCGGAGGCATCGCAGATCCGGTTCTAAGAAAGTGGTCGGCTCCCCATGGAAACTCCGTGAACTCGAACTTTCGGGTGCCGAGTTCTTCCAGTTTCGTGAGCACCCTCAGCCCTTCCCTTATCACCTCAGGACCGATCTTGTCGCCCGGAATCACAGCGATGCGGTGAGTCATGAGCCCTTCTCCTCGCGTCTCTGATCTTTTTCGGCCAGTCAGCTGCCGCCGCCAGTTGGGCTGCCCCTGCCTCGCGGGGACCATATACAGCTTTCCGCACATCCTATCATCCGAGTCTCTCGCGGGGTATAGACTTCTGTTACCAGTTCACGCGGGCAGCGGCCAGGGCACGGCATTGCGATGCCGTTGCCCGGATCCAGTGGCGAAACCATCGGATGTAGAAGTCTGCCGCCACACGCCGAACGATCCAGAGTGCCGGTTTGATGCTCTATCTCCGCACTCGGGACGCTGAGGCCGGTGGTTCGGATCCACTCGCCCCGACCACAAGGCCCGCCGGAAGCATCTGTCGGGGCTTGCGGTGCCTCCCGGTCCCCCTGCCATGTTGCGAGTCTACGCACTCGGGACAACAAAGAAATTGCGCTTTCAAGGAGTCCGTATCGACTACTTTATCTTCCCGGTCGCCCGGTACCACATCAGCTGTGCCATCGCTCTCATCATCCTGCCTCCCTTGAAGACGGAGTAGGTCTTGCCGGTGACCTTGCCGGGTTCTTGGGCGGCGATCTCAACGAAGAGCCTCGCAACCTCCTCGACGGGCCCGCCCACCGCCTTGAGCACGTAGGGCATGCTTTGCCCAGTCGCCGTGAGCCTTGGACTGACCTTAATGTCACGGTAGAAATCCGTGGCAACCATGCCAGGCAGTACCACATGGATCGAAATGGGCTGGTCTTTGTTCTCCTGGGCTAGGCTCCTGGTGAGCCCAGTGACGGCAGTCTTGGTGGCCCCGTAAACCGCTGTGAACGGGGTTGCATCGCCTCGCCCACCACGGCCGCTCATATTGATCAGGATGCCTCCACCCTTCTGAACGAAGTAGGGGATGACGAGCCGGCAGGCCAGGATGGTGCCGGTGAGGTTGGTGTCCACGATTTCCTGGATTTCCTCGGGCGCCATCTCGTCCACGGGCCGCAAACCGGCGGAAAGTCCGGCGTTGTTGATCCAGACGTCGACTCTTTCCCACCTGTCGACCGCGTGCTGGAGCAATCGATCGAGGTCCTCGGGCAACGCAACGTCGGCCACTCTGCCTGAGACTTGAAGGCCTTCCCTCGTCATGGCTTCCACGGCAGCCCTGACCGCTTCCTCGTGGCGGGAGGAGACCACTACCCGGGCGCCTTCGCGTGCGCACGCCTCCGCGATTGCGCGGCCTATGCCCCTGGTCGAGCCGGTGACCACGATCACCCTGTCCGTGAGCTTCACCTCTTTCACTCCCTCGCCACTACTGACCGGAGTATACATCTCCCGGGCGGAGGAACCTCCGGAAAGGCCGCTGCCGTCTCTCTCACTACACTCGGATTCGCGATGCGCACGATTTTCGACTTCCGGTGAGAGCGACCCCGGCGCAGCCTTGACAGCTTATGGAGCGCGGGGTATGTTGTGGAAGCCAAGCCTGGCCAGGAGGTGCCCTTTGACTTCCGGTAGCGATCCCCACGGATCTGTCTCGCTCGGTCCAGCGCAACATGCCTACGGTTTCCGCGGCCTCTTCGATCCCACGGCCGGCGTCACCGTCGCCGAACCGCTCGGTTCGGGCAAG
>JAJYKO010001065.1 GCA_021788565.1 Chloroflexota bacterium | reverse complement strand
ACGCGTGGAAGGCGACAGCCGTGGGCTCGCAGAAGGAAGCCTTTTGCAGGGAGAGGGTGTCGGGTATGTGAAACACAGGATCGACCGGAATCGTAGCGTACTCCGCGAGCACGCCGTCGCGGCCCAGGCCGAGAAAGGCCGCCTTCTCGCAGAGGCTGTACTCGTGGCGCAGGCATGCCCAGCACTTGCCGCACCATGTGGCGGAGTCTGCCGTCACTCGATCGCCGGGCTTGAAACCGTCGACACCCTCTCCTACCTCCACGATTATGCCGCTGAACTCATGGCCCTGGATCAGAGGGGCTGCCTTGCCTGTCAGTGGATGGGGCTCGATGGGCATGAAGACCGGGCCCACCGCGTACTCGTGGAGGTCGGTGCCGCATACTCCCACCCAGGCGATCTTGATCTTGACCTCTCCCTGTCCCGGCGGGGGAGCAGTGGGCACATCCACCACCTTAGTGTTTTTCCTACCGTACCAAACAGCGGCTCGCATTTTCACTCCTCCTTATGTACATATGAGCGATTATTGAGTATTTTCATCAATTCGTCATGACAGTAGCCGCGCTTGATGTTACAGTTTGGTCCGATATTCCGCACACCGTCCGAAATGACGGAGAGGAGCAGCGCTCCGGTGTCCAGAGTCGTACCAGCGGCGGCGCGCGCACTCGAAATTCTGGGGCTGTTTTTGAGCTCCAGGGCCCTCTCTGCGCCCGAGATCAGCGACAGGCTCGGGCTGCCCCGAAGCACTACTCACGAACTGACTCACACGCTGCTCGCATCGGGCTTCCTCTCTTCAGTGGAGAATCAGCCCCATCGCTTCGCTCTTGGTCTGCGTGTTTTCGAACTCGGCAGCTCTTTCGCTGCCAACCTCGACCTTATTCGCGAGGGGGAAGTGGTGCTGCGTCAGGTAGTTGAAGCCTGCGATGAGACAGCTCAACTGGCCGTACTCGAAGACAAAGAAGTCGTGTATGTCGCCAAACAGGATTGCACTCACGCTGTTCGATTGGTGTCGGCGGTGGGAGGTCGGTTACCGGCTCACCTCACAGCTCTGGGGAAGATGCTGCTCTCGTCCATTCCTGACGAGACGGTCATCTCCAGGTATGGGAAGGCCGGGGCGCTTCCTGGTATGACACCCAACAGCATCACATCTTTGGAGAGACTCCTCGCGGAACTGTCGGATGTCCGCGCCCGCGGTCTGGCCTTCGACAACTGCGAGTCGAACCCGGATGTCTGCTGCGTGGCGGCTCCCGTCTACAACCATGAGGCACCCATGGTAGCCGCGATGAGCATAGCGGTTCCGGTCACGAGGATGAGTGCCGAGCGACAGGCACAACTGGCTGAACTTGTTCGTAAGGGGGCGGAGTCGCTTTCGTATCGATTGGGTCACCGCCCGCCGACGTGGGTTCCGCAGTTGGCGAGCTACGTCGCGATGCATCAGAGACTCGGGCCGGTTTCGCCTTTGGCCGAGAAACCGACCGGGAGTCAGTGCGGAAAGGAGAATTAGGTGCAATCGCCCGATACTGAACGATGGGAACAGGTTCGCTCAGTCCTGGCAGCGGACCGCCTCGATGCCCTCGTTTGCCGTCTGCCAGAAAACGTGGTGATGCTCAGCGGCTATTGGCCCGTCATGGGACGATCGGTGGTGATTTTTCCCACGGAAGGAGATCCGATTCTGCTGGCGCCGGTGTCCGAGACCACGGCCGTAGAGCTCGGCTGGATCACCGACGTCCGCACATTCCGAGCCTGGCGGGTGGGTGATGCCGACCCGGAAGTCAGCCTGGCCGCCCTCCTGGGCCAAGCGTTCGCTGATCGCGGCTTGAAGGGTAAGCGCATAGGCTACGAGGGCTCCTTCGGGGACGTAGGGATCATCCAGCGGACACTGGAACCCTGGGCTGGCGTGGGCACCGTCGTGCCTTCCTTGATGGGGGCAAGTGGTGGCGCGGAGTGGACGGATTTCGGACTCCGACTGGTAGAACTGAGTGGACAAAAGACTGCGCGTGAAGTTGAGCGGGTCCGCATCGCCAACGAAGTTGCCGACTTTGGCCTTGAGGCTTTCTTTCGAGAAGCAATGCCCGGAAAGCGCGAGACGGAGATCGCCGCGACCGTCGAGTCTGCCATCCACGTGTCCGGGGTGGGGTATAAGGGCGTCGGCAACGCTCGTGCAGAGGCCGAGGTAATCTCGGGGCCGCGGACTTCAGGCGCGTGGGACTTTCCGACGTCCTCGAGCCGTGTGGTAGCGGAGGGTGACCTGGTATTGATCGAACTGGCCACCGTAGCCGACGGCTACTGGTCTGATCTCACGCGTACGGTGGTCGCGGGCTCGCCAAACGATAGCCAGCGACGTCTCTTCCAGGCCCAGCGCGCGGCGTACGAGGCGGCACTGAATGCCATGAGGCCGGGGGTGCCGGCGGCCGACGCCGATGCTGCGGGGCGGAAGGCTCTGGATGAGTTCGGTGTCCGCGAACTGTTCGCGCACCACACCGGTCATGGGATCGGCTTCAGGTACCACGAGCCCATCCCGTTCGTTCACCCCGACTCAACCCATGTGCTGCGGGCGGGAATGATCACCAGTCTGGAACCCGGTCTTTATGGTGACAACTTTGGACTCAGGGTCGAGGACAACATCGTCATTACTCCAGACGGTGCCCAGCGTCTCTGCCGGGCGGCTCGATGGCCGGATCTCGGGGTGCCGTGATCATCGTCGGTTGAGCCGCGCCACGGATAGGGCTAGGCCAGCCGTCCACAATCGGACAGTAGGGCCGCGGTGACA
>JAJYKO010001064.1 GCA_021788565.1 Chloroflexota bacterium | reverse complement strand
CTAACACGTAAGCCCAGAACAAAAACCCGTGCACGACGTCGGGACGAAAGTGGCGGATGAAGCGAGCGAGCCGAAAGAGCGGCAGCACCACTCGCCGAGGGTGGTGACGAAAATTCCCAAAGCCGGAGAAGCCTATGGTCACCACAGGAATGCCGACGGCGTCCAGCACTTCTCGTAACGGACCGGCCATAGACAGGCAGCAGACGGCCGGCTCAAACCGACGCCGGTCGAGGCCGGTGACCAGACTGACGAGCTGCCCCTCAGCCCCGCCGATCCCAAGCGTGGAAATGATATAGAGCACTTTGATTCTTTGCGCGCCCAATTTCTGGCTCACGCGTTTGCCCGGTATAGCTGCTGCCACAAGCAGAAATTGATCAGCCCCAGCAGCTTCAGGCTGTGATCCTGAATCCGCTTTTCGTGCTCTGACCAGAGCCGCTTCACATAGTCCGGATCGAAAAGAGGCTGTTCTGGAGAAGTCGTCAAGTCGTAATACCGTTCACGCAAGGACGACACGAGCCAGTGGCCGACAGGTGCACTGAAACCCTGCTTCTTGCGAGAGAGAATAGACCTCGGGATACGATGGCTCTGGCTCTTCTTGAGAATATACTTCTTCTCAAAGCCCCTCAGCTTCAAGTCTACCGGCAATGAGGCAGCCAGCTCGACCACTCGATGATCGAGAAACGGGGCCCTCGCCTCCAGAGAGTGGGCCATCGTGGAGCGATCCACCTTCACGAGTATATCGTCCACGAGCCACGTCTTGATATCCACGTACATGGCCTGATCGAGGTAGTGGAGGTCAGCGACCTCTCTCTGATGTCTCAAGAAGCTGTCGAATGGATCGTGTTCCATCACCGCATCGCGGATCTCCGGCTTCAGCAACAGCCGCTTCTCATCGTCGGAGAAAATAGTCCGCCAGTGATAGTGCGCGCGAATCGGCGGATAGGCGTGCCCTTCCAGGAACTGGCGGAGCTTGTAGTCGAGGCTCAACTTGTCGTAGCTCACCGGCCACAACCGATCGACCATCGTGTGGAGGGCCCTGGATGTCCACGCCGGGACCCAGCGAGTGAGGTCGTGGATCTTGTCGGCAGCGTAAGTCTCGTAACCGGCGAAGATCTCGTCTCCGCCATCTCCAGAGAGGCACACCGTCACGTAACGCCGGCTGAATTCAGCCAGCAGATACATCGGGATCATGGAGGTGTCCGCGAAGGGCTCGTCCGCATAGTAAACCATCTTCGGCAGCAGGTCGGCGGCGTCAGGGAGCACAACCTGATCGCGGTGGCTCACACTCAAAAGAGTCGCCACCTCGCGGGCCTCCGCGAGCTCGCTGAAGCTCTTCTCTTTGAACCCGACACTGAAAGAGTGAACGTCTTGTGGCGAGCGCGCCTGGCACATGGAGGCCACGAGGGTAGAGGAATCGACACCGCCGCTCAAGAAGGCGCCGAGAGGCACGTCGCTGACCAGACGAAGTCGCACAGCATCGTCGATGAGTGAGCGGAGGGCCTCGGCAGCTTCATTCTCGGAAGCGAAGTTGCGCTTGTTCCGGAAGTGGTGCGCCAGGTCCCAGTAGCGGATCTCTCGGGGCTCTCGGCCCTGCTCGATCACCAAGTAGTGTCCGGCGGGCAGCTTGCTGACCCCGGCGAGGATGCACTCGTCGGTCAAGGTGTAGTTTAGCGACAGGTATTGCCCGAGGGCGCGAGGATTGATCTTCCGCGAGACCACGGGGTCCTCCACCAGGGCTTTCAATTCCGACGCGAAGACCACACCACCGTCGGGGAGAAGTTGATAGAAGAGGGGCTTCTTCCCGAGTCGATCCCTCGCCAGGAACAGCCGCTGGTTCGGATCATCCCAGAGGGCAAAGGCAAACATGCCGTTGAGCCGTTGGAGGCACTCCACACCCCACCGCTTATAGGCTTCCAGGACTACCTCAGTGTCGGTACGCGACTGAAACTGGGCTCCACCCCGTATCAACTCGTCCCGAAGCGAGGGATAGTTGTAGATCTCTCCGTTGAAGACAATAGAGTAGCGCCCGGAGACGTCCGGCATAGGCTGCCTTCCGGCGGGAGAGAGGTCGATGATGGAGAGACGACGATGCCCCAGAGCCACCGGACCACTCGCCCAGACCCCATTTGCATCGGGGCCACGGTGAGCGATCCTGCTGTTCATCCGCTCGATCAGGTCCGGCTCGGGTGGTTCACTCCACGATAGTTTGCCGCAGATTCCACACATCGCTAGTAAGTCTTCAAGACGAGTTTCTCACCCCGAGCTTCCGGCTTGTCAGCGTTTCCCGCATGCGCTGCCACTTCGCTGAAGAACAAGGATGGGGCCAACGCCACCGACAGATAGTAAGCCCACTCCATGGTGTAACTGTATCTGGTCAAAGCTTCTTCAACCAGAGCAACAACCATACTGGCACTGAACACGCTCAGAATTACTGCAACAAGTATGAATGCTCCCGTGTGTCTGCCCCTCGATGCTACTAGTCTGATCAGACTCAATGCGAACACCACGAAACAGGCCAAAATCCAGAGCGGCGACGTGAACAGTCGATTACGTATGGTGAATAGCACCACATACAACTGCCGCCAGGGCGAATGAGATCCCATGACGACGCTTCTGTCCTTGCCGGTTCCAGTGATCCGAATGGTCGGAAGAAGAGGCGGAGCCGCGAACTCCTTGGCAAGCGCGGTTCTAAACTGATCGCCTTTCTCCTTGGAGAAGCGCTTCTCCACGTAGATTGCTTGCGCTCTATCGCGAATGCTATCAACGAAA
>JAJYKO010001063.1 GCA_021788565.1 Chloroflexota bacterium | reverse complement strand
CGGCAGAGCCGCCGGCCCCTACAAGTCCCCCTCTCTCACTCGCGCCGTCGCCGCCGTCTACGATCGCCAGCAGCCGCCGCCCGGCCTCCAGCGAGCCCCCCAGCTGCTGGAAGGCCAGCGGCATGGCGGATACTCCCTCGAAACTGGCGAGCACCGCCAGAGCCAGTACCGGCAGGTACACGCCCCCAAGACTGCCGGCACCGACCAGCGGTATCGCTGCTACCAGCACCGCCCACATGCCGGCGTTTGCCAGCAGCGTGCTCAACATCCCCTGCAGGCCGGTCACCCATGCCATCCGCCGCTGCGCGCGGAGCCAGTTCCGGCTGATGGCGCCGATTTCTTCTATCTCGCGCTCCCGCTGCCCAAAGACCAGCAGGTCGGCCATACCCTGGAGATCGTCGACCAGCCGAACACTCAGGGCAGAGCGCAATCTCACCGCATCGCGACCGGCGTTGAAACTGAGGGCGTGGATCAGGAACGGCACCACAATGCCGGCCAGCAGCAGGAAGTTCACCAGGATCAGGGCGAGAGCTGAGTCGAACTGCCGTACGAAGAGCCACATGACGAGGCCGGTCATCAGGGCCACCAGGGGCGGGGCGATGGCGCGGACATAGAAGTGCTGCAGAGCCTCGACGTCTGCAACCACCCGATTCAGCAGATCCCCGCTTCGGTGCTCCATGAGGCGAGCGGGGGCCATGGGCTCGACGGCCTGATAGAACCAAACGCGTAGTCTTCCCAGCAAACGGAAGGTGACGTTATGGGAAACGTATCGCTCGAGGTAGCGGAAGACGCCGCGAGAGATGCCGAAGAAGCGGACCCCGACTATGGGGATGGCGAGGTCGGCCACCGATGGATGCAGGGCAGCACCCGCGATTAGAAAGGAGGCCGTGGCGAGGAGACCGATCCCGCTGCCGACGGTGGCGAACCCCAGCAGGACAGATAGGGCCATCCACCCCCTGAATGGTGCCACGAGCTTCACCAGACGCCAGAAGACGGTCCAGGAAGAAAGGGGGGGACGGGGAGAGGGTGGGACCGGGAGAGGGGCACCGCCCTCGCCTTCCCGACATCCCCTCGCCGGACCCCAGCCCGAAGGGCTTTGTCCTTTCAGCCCGATGGCTTCAGCCTTGGGCGAGGCCGACGGTCGCGCAGTGGGGGAAAGGGCGGCCTGCATTCCGTCGGGCGGGCCGGCAGGGCCGCCGGCCCCTACATAGCCGGCCTCGGTCACAACGCCGTTCTCCAGTGCTATCACCCGGTCGACCCGGCGGACCGTCGCGAGCCGGTGGGCGATGACCAGCACCGTCCGGCCCTCTGTCAGAAGGTCGATGGCCTCCCGCGCAACCGCCTCGTTCTCCGGGTCCAGGTTGGAGGTAGGCTCGTCTAGGATCAGCAGGGGGGCGTCTTTCAGAAATGCCCGGGCCAAGGCGATCCGCTGCGCCTGCCCGCCGCTCAGTCGAGCACCCCGCTCGCCGATCGGTGTGTCATAGCCCTGGGGCAGCCGCTCGATGAACGCTTCGGCCCCGGCCCGTTCCGCTGCTCGTCTAACTTCCACATCCGTGGCAGCCGGCCGGCCCAGCCGGATGTTCGCCGCGACCGTGTCCGCGAACAGATAAGGACTCTGGGGCACCCACGCCACCTGCTCCCACCACTCCTCACGCGGGATATCGCGGATTGGGACGCCGCCAACCAGGATCTCCCCCTTATCGGGCTCGACGAGGCGGAGCAGCAGGCTCGCGATGGAGCTCTTGCCGGAGCCGCTCGGACCGACCAGCGCCACCTTTTCCCCGGCTGCGATCTCGAAAGAGACCCCCCTGAGCGCCGTCCTCTCCTCTCCCATGTAGGCGAGGCGGACGCCCTGAAATGAGATGGCCGAGTGGGAGAGGGGGACCTGCTCATCCTGCTCATTCTGTTTCGCAACCCTCTCTCCCTCTCCCTCTCTCCCCCTCTCCCCCTCCGCCTCACCCAGCACCTCGTAAATCCGCCGACCGGCGGCAACCCCGGACATGCCGGCGTGAAAGCTCGCCCCCAAGGTCCGCAGCGGCAGGTAGAATTCTGGAGCCAGAACCAGGATGAAGAATGCCTGCTCGAAGCTGATGGTCGAGTAGAGCAGCCGCAACCCCACCTCCACGGCAACTACGGCCGTGCTGACGCTCCCGACGATCTCCAGCACCATGGCCGAGAGGAACGCCACCCGCAGAACCCCCAGGGTCGTGTCACGGAAACGACTGGTGATGATGGCGATCGTTTCGATCTGTGCCCGGCTGCGGTTGAACAGCTTGAGCGTGGTGAGGCCCTGGAGCACGTCCAGGAAGTGGGCATTCATCCGGCTGAGCGACTCCCACTGCCGTCGCGTCATCAAATCAGCGAGCTTGCCGATCAGGACCATGAATAGGGGGATCAGCGGCGCTGTCACCAGGAAGACGATGCCGGTGAGCGGATCCAGGGGAAAGACGAACAGCAGGATCGCGGCGGGGACGAGGGCCGCGAGGGCGAGGTTGGGGAGGTACTGGCTGAAGTAGGCATCCAGGGCCTCCACCCCTTCCACAAGGGTGTTGGCCAGCTCACCGGTGCGCTCTCCCGAGGCGTGAATTGGACCGAGGGCCAGCAAATGGGCAAAGAGCGCTACCCGAAGCCGCGCCTTGATCTGCCCTGCCGCTCGGGCGGCCAGCACCTCCTTGCCCCAGACGAGTCCGGCCCGCGCGACGATGACGGCCAGCAGGAGGCCCAGGGTAGCTCGAACGCCCTCCAGGGTGGCTCCCTCGAGGAAGACGGCC
>JAJYKO010000048.1 GCA_021788565.1 Chloroflexota bacterium | reverse complement strand
GGTGAAGCTTCGTGGGCACGCCGTACTCTGCCAGCCTGCCCATTATGTAATCGACACCCGCCTTCTCTCCCTCGGTCCCAGCGAGGCGCTCGAAGGTCGAGAGTCTCTCGACGTGGGACCACGTTTCGGCGGTGTCTACCTGGGATCTGAGTTTCGCTTCGAGATCGGCCATTTCGGATTCACCTTTCCTATTCCATAGTCCGTGTGAGAAGCCGGAAGGTCAGTTGCCGGACAGCAGCTCGTCGACGACTCGGGAGAGGATCGACCTGGCCAGGATAATTGGCCTGTCCACTACCTCCCGCACGATGCCTCGCATCGGCTCGTCCATGCCCACGCAGCTCATCCAGACCAGGTCCACGCCGCCAGCCTTCAGGTAGGCGGCGGCGTCTTGGGCGGCGGAGAGGCGTGCTTCGCCGAGGTAAGGAGAGGCCGAAGTCACCACGGCCTCGATGCCCATCTGGGCGTACCGTTCCTTCTCTCGTTCCACCTGGCCGGCAGAGGGCTTGATGATGCCCAGCCGTCGACCGCGGGCCAGGGCGCCGACGATAGAGGGGAACAGCCTGCCGGGGTTCACTACCAGCCTGGGGGCTTTCAGGTCGCTCCAGTCGGCCCCGCACAGGACGACCACGAATTCCGAACCCTGATCGAATAGGCTATCCACCACTCCCTGCATGCGGGGCAGGATCTTGGGGTGGGATAGCAGGGTCGAGGAGCCGTCGAGCAGCCGCGCCACGATGCCCACTTCACCGCTATCGGGCGCAAGCGCTCCGATCTGCTCCCGGTCGAGCCCGTCGAGTGCTCCCTTCTGGAGGGCTTCCACGGGAGTGGAGAACATCTGGAGCATGAAGGGGACGAGGTCGTCCCGAGGTGCCTGGCCTATGGTGGCCATTCCGATTCGACGCATAGGTGCCTCCCGATTTACTCACAATCGCTTTCTAAGGTCCGGCATGTCGCGTAGCCAGGCGCCCACCAGGTTGATGGACGGCACCGTGAGCATCGTTGCGAGGCCTGGCACCGTGGCCAGCCACCGGGCGGCGCTCAGGTAAAGCCCCACAGGTGACGATCTGTCCTGGCGAACACAGCCTAAGTCAATCGCGGCTGCGCGGTGCCCCAGCGCTGGGGTTAAGGGTCAGAAGCTCGAGGAGGCGCTGCGCTGTACCTCGACGTCCATTCGGCGGTCACATGGAGTGGTGCAGCCGCCAAGAAGAGCTAAACGGCCCCGGCATAGTAGCTGCGTGATTGGTTACCGGAGCCGACGCCTGGCTGCCCTCGTCCCGGACTATGAATTCCGTTTGTCGCCTCGGGAAATGCGTGACCAGATGATAGACGGCTACGGCAGCATTGTCAGCCTGCAATATCCACTTGATCCGGGTATTGACAGGCCATCTTGTGCCTCTATACTCAGCAGTGAGAGTCATCCATCCGCCCCCCGGCAATGTCGCCATCCCGAGCCACGGCGGCACCCGGGTCGCTAGGCCTCAGACGGGCAGCCTTCCCCCGGTACAGCTCGCGGCACCGTAGCCCCATCCGTCGGCCTCCTGCGTTCCCTGGCACTGCGACACCTCTGCAAGGAATGAACCATGAAAGCGCGAACCAAGGACGGAGCTGAGATCTTCTACGAACTATACGACTTCACCGACCCGTGGAAACCCGCCGAGACCATCCTCCTCCACCACGGCGGTCGCGGCAACCACAAGCAGTCGTATAAGTGGATCCCCTTGCTCTCCGGCCACTACCGCACCATAGCCCTCGACGCCCGAGGTCGGGGGAACTCCACCATCCCGCCCGAAGATCACAAATGGAGTGTCGAACGGTTCGCCTCCGACGTAGTTGCCATACTGGACGACGCCGAGATCGACAGGGTCCATTTTGTGGGGAACTCCTTCGGCAGCATCGTCGGGGAGAACTTCGCGGCCAACCACCCCGATCGGATCCGCACCCTCTCGCTGCTGGCCCCGACGTACCGCTGGAACGTCTACCACTGCATGCCCGAGAACCACGCCATCACAGTGCAGGGTTCTCTACGCCGGCGGCACGGCTGGCTGCCCGATCCGACCAACGAGATAGTCGCGACCTGCGTGGAGATGTTACGAGATGGGGCAGCGCGCGCAGCGCACAAGACGACGTAGCTGTGCTCGCGCTCTGCGACGAGATCCGTAAGTCTGCGGCTCCTCGCGATTAGTATTCTCGCTTGAGTGATATGTAATCGTGCAGAAAGAATAGGAGTGGGATCATGGCGATCACCATTTACGGAGCGGGCGCGGTCGGCGGCCGAACCGGTGCATATCTGGCCAGGACAGGGGAAGACGTCCTTCTAGTCGACAAGGTGGCCGAGCACGTGGAGGCCATGAATCGAAACGGCCTCAAGATCAGCGGCGGAGCCAACTTCACCGTGCCGGTTCGGGCCTGCCTGCCCGAGGAGTTGCGCGGCCCTCTGGGGCTGACCATCCTGGCGGTAAAGTCCCAGGACACCGAGGCCGCCCTCGACGTTCTCGCGCCTCTGGTGGGTCCCGAGACCCTGGTTCTGTCGATGCAGAACGGCCTGAATCCGCAGCGCATCGCTGCTCGCATCGGGGTCGAGCGAACGATCGGCGCCTTCATCAATTATCCAGCCGACTGGATGGGTCCCGGACATGTGGAGCAGGGCGGACCGGCCAGAATCTGGCTCGGAGAGCTGGGCGGACGCAGGACCGAGCGGCTCGAAAGCCTTGGATCGCTGCTCTCCAAAATGGGTGATACCACCGTCCATCTCACCGACAACGTCTACGGCTACATCTGGTCCAAGATGATCTATGCCCTGCCTCTCTTCGCCCAGGCCCTCACCGACGAAACCATCGCGGACATCTTCGCCAACAAGAGCTTGCAGCCTATGCTTATCACTCTTTGCGGCGAGGGTGTAGCCGTGGCCGAGGCCGCCGGGATCAAGCTGGAGATCATCCCGCCCTTCGAACCGGCGAAGATGCGATCCAGGAACGAGGCGGACATGGCGGAGGCGCAGGTCGTCATGGACCGGATTGCCGACCACCAGCGGCCCCAGGTGAAGCAGCGTTCCGGCATATGGCGCGATATCGCCGTGCGCCACCGCCCCACCGAGGTCGGCCCTCAGGTGGGTGCATTCCTTGACGAGGCTGAGAAACAGGGCATCGCCACTCCGCTAATCCGGCATCTGGTGGTGATGATCAAGGAGGTCGAGCGCGGCGATCGTTCACGTGGGCTGCGCAACCTGGAGGAACTGGATCAATACCGGGCGAATCGCTAGCTATCGATCACAAGGGGGGCGCTTGCCACCTCCCCAACCAACTTCTCGATGGACAGCCGCCACTGGATGTTCTGACCTAGCGAAAAACGAATAGAGGAGATCGGCAAGATGGAGATAACTATCTACGGCGCCGGGGCCATCGGCGGATTAACCGGGGCCTTCCTGGCGAAGGCTGGCCAGGACGTGCTGTTAGTGGACATGGTGGCCGAACACGTGGAGGCCATGAACCGCCAGGGCCTCAAGGTCACCGGCTTCTCCAACTTCACGGTACCGGTGCGGGCCTGTCTGCCAGGGGAGCTACAGGGCCAACTGGGCCTCACCTTCCTGGCAGTGAAGGCGATGAATACCGAGGATGCCCTGGAAGTGCTGGAACCTCTCGTGGGGCCAGAGACGGTGGTGGTGTCCTTTCAGAACGGGATGAACGAGCCAAAGATCGCCGCCCGTATCGGTGCCGATAGAACCATCGGGGCTTTCATCAACTTCGGTGCCGACTGGCAGGGCCCTGGCCACGTAGAGCACGGCGGGCAGGGTGCGATCTATCTGGGGGAGCTTGATGGCCGCATCACCGATCGGCTCCGCCGCCTCCAGACCTTGCTCTCCACCATGCAGACCGTCCACGTAACCGACAACCTCTTCGGGTACCTGTGGTCAAAGATCACGTGGGCCTCGGCCCTCTTTGCTCAGGCAGTGACGAACGAGACCACCTCTGATGTCATGGGGAACAAGCGCTACCAGCGACTTATGATTGCCCTGTGCGGCGAGGGCGTCGCCGTGGCCCAGGCCACCGGGATAAAGATCGAGGCCTTCGACGCTTACGAGCCCCTCAAGATGCGTCCGAGGACTGATGAAGAGATGGCCGCGGCCGTGGCGGTTCTTGACCGCATCTCAGAGCGCAACAAGGGAAGGGTCAAGGCCCGCTCCGGTATTTGGCGGGATCTGGCAGTTCGTCACCGCTCGACGGAAGTAGACTCCCAGGTGGGGTTCTTGATCTCCGAGGGTGAGAAGCTGGGCATCGACACACCGCTACTCAAACGTCTTATGACCCAGATCAAGGAGATCGAGCGCGGCGAGCGGCAGCAAGGGCTGGACAATTTGGAGGAGTTACTTGTGTAGGGAATGGGGAATTGCCGCTTCCTATTCCTCACTCCATGATGGAGGAGGTGCCCCATGGATTCCACCGGGGCTGTCGCGAGCTTTGCCGCACGGCTTGAACGCAACAGCTCCATGCCCGGCCATCCTAGCATGCCGATCCTACCGGCTGCCATCGCAGTGGGCGGAAGGCTGGGGGCCTCGGGCACCGAGGTACTGGCTGCCAAATTCAGCCTGGAGTATTGCGTGGCAGCCGCCCTGGTCGATGGCCGGGTTGGGCTGACCTTTTACCCAGGAGGCAGTGGATCGCCCCGACATTGAGGCGCTGCTTCGCCAGGTAGAGTACTTCGTGCCGGCGGAATGGCAGAAGCGCCCGGGGCGGGATCAGCATTCGCTTTGGAGGAGGAAGTCAAGTTGCAGGATCAGTTCTCACCCACAGGGGAAGTCGAGGCTCGAGTGCTGGCCGAGGTGTCGGTTGAGAAGCTGGGCCAGCACCTCAGCGAAATCGCGAAGTGGCAGCGCGACTCCGGCTCGGCCGAAGAAGCCGAGGCCTTCGCCTACATCCGCCGAGAGATGGAGAGCTACGGCCTGGAGGTGACTCTCCACCAGGCCGAGGGGTTGATTAGCTGGCCGGGTGAGGCCTCGTTGCAGGTCCTGTCGCCCGAGCAGATCTCGGTTGAGTGCATCACCCACGCCTTCGCCAAGGAGACAGGCCCGGAAGGCCTGGAAGGTGAGGTCGTGTTCGTGGGAGGAGGCTCGCCCGAGGACTTCGACAGGGTGGACCTGCGCGGCCGCATCGCGGTGGTGGAAGGGCTGGGGTCGCCCGAGAAAGCCTGGAACGCCGAGCAGCACGGCGTCGCGGGCCTGGTTTTCATCAACGACGACCACCTCCATCAATCGACTCTGTCCACCATCTGGGGCTCTCCAACGCCGGAGACGGTCCACCGGCTGCCCAAAGTACCCGGCGTTTCCATAGTGCGCCAGGACGGCGAGCGGCTGCGGCAGTTGACTGCCGGCGGTCCTGTGAGCGTGCGCCTCGTCACGGAGGTCACCACCGTCTGGCGGCCGATTCCGGTGCTCACGGCCGATCTCCTGGCCGGAAGCGACCCGCACCCCTTCGTGCTGTTTGCCGGCCACGTCGATGGCTGGTACCACGGGGCCATGGACAACGGCAGCGCCAACGCTACCATGATCGAGGTCGCTCGCCTGCTTACCCCCCATCGGAGCGAGCTTCGTCGCGGCGTTCGGTGGGCTTTCTGGTCGGGGCATTCTCACGGACGCTATGCAGGTTCTACCTGGTACGTGGACCATTTCTGGCGGGAGCTGCACCGGCGCTGCGTGGCCCACGTGAACATCGACTCCACCGGAGCCATGGGAGCTACCATCCTCTCGGACACGGTTACCATGGCCGAGACCAAGGGGTTCGCCGGAAGCGTCATCGCCGATCTAACCGGCCAGCAGCTGAACTATCGCCGGGTCAATCGCGCGGGAGACCAGTCCTTCTGGGGCGTGGGACTCCCCTCCATGTTCATGACGCTCTCTCACAGGCCGGTGACCACGGCTCCTGCCTTCGCCGCCCACAGCGGTGTCACTTCAAGCAGCGGGGGCAGCGGTAAGACAGGCTGGTGGTGGCATGGCAAAGAGGACACGGTGGACAAGCTGGACCCGGCCAACATGGTGAGGGACACCCGCATCTATGCTTCCGTCGTGAGCCGCCTCTGCACCGCGCCGGTACTGCCCTTCGACTACGCCGCGGCGGCAAGGGAAATGGGCGAGCACATGGCGCGCTACCAGACCGCTTCCGGAGACGGTTTCGACCTCTCCGAGCCGATCGCCCTGGCCACCGAGCTGGCCTCGGTACTCGGACAGTTCCGGAAAGAGGTAGACGCCCGCGTCGCCGAAGGGCGGGCCGACGAGGCTACCTGTTCGGCCGCCGACGCGGCGCTGGTACGGCTCGGCCACCTGCTGATCCCGCTCAACTACAGCGTCGTGGACCCCTTCGATCTCGACCTGGCTCAGACCATGTCGCCGGTCCCCATCCTGGCCCCGGCGGCTCGTCTGGCCGGGCTCGATCCCGTCAGCAACGAGTCCCATTTCTTGATTACCCGACTCCTCCGAGAGAGGAACAAGATGGTCGCGGGCCTTGAGGATGCGCTGGAGGTCGCCCGACAGGCGCTGGTGTGGGTCAGGCAATAGTCCACAGCCGTGGACACACGAGGGAATGACCGGGCAGACGATAGCGAACAGCACGTAAGACCGGGTCGAGAGCGGGGTTGCCTACCCTAATAAGGAGCGGGGGAGGTCCTCGCCTCCATATTAGGGTAGGCGGTCGAGCGCGGATCACACGCGACCTGGCAGTGCACGTTCGTATTGCAGGTCAGGCCCGTCGCCACCTCCCCAGGGTCATTTAGTTGTCAACCTGAGCGACAGCGAAGGATCTCTCCAGCCACGAGGAGATGCTTCGCTTGGGCTCAGTATGACGATGTAGCGACCCCGGCGATACACATCTCGGCTTCGGATTGGCAACGCTAAGAGGCCCTGGCCACCTCCCGGGCCTGCTGCAGGCGCAGGAGCACCTTGTTGCGACCCCGGACGAGCTGGTTCAGCAGAAACCTCTGCTCGGCCACTCCATCGTACTTGGGGAGGTCTGCCGCGGGCGCTATCTCCGCGAAGGGTGGGATGTCGTAGGCCGGGTCATGCTCGAAGATTTCCCTCTTGGCGTACCCAGTCGGGATCAGTATCCGGCCCAGCCTTAGCAGCGCCTCGTTCACTTGCCTTTGCTCGGCGCGGTTCCCGGAAGCAACCGCGCGAGCGGCTCGGGTATTGAACGCCGCCAGATCTTCCCGCAGACCCACCAACTCCTCAAGCACCGGGCCCAGGTCGAAGCGTCCCCTCGCGTCATTCTGGTACTTTTCCACGATCTCACGTGACTCGTCCACTGTCTTGACGAAGTCGAAGGGATAGACGTCAGCGTTCAACACTCGGAGGATCGTCGCCGCGTACACCTTTATATCCCGCACCAGGATGTTCGGCTCAGCAGCTTCCAGGACGTCGCCCTCGGAGTGCCAGGCGCGTGAGTTGCCCCCGCTCCCCCCGACGGTGTACATGCCCATCTCTTTCTTGACGTCGGCCGGGATGTTAGAGGACAGCATATAGAAGGAGGTAACGCCGATGTTGTTGAAGGAGTAATCGCCGGCGCGGATCGGCCTCAGCCGCTTCGGCGCGATGCCTGTCGTGTCGACGATCGCGTCCCTGCACAGGCTGTCAACCTCGGCTGTCCACATCATCTCGTCGTACGCAGTGGCCCACCTCGCGCCCGGCGAGTCCATGTTCACCTGGGCTACGCAGTTCTTCTCGATGTCGAGGCCGAAGTTGTCGGCGTACCAGGTCGATCCTGCGTAGCGGCCGTGGGAATGACCCGACCACCACGCGATGCGCAGGCTCCGCCGCATCCGGTCCCTGTTCTGGTTGAACACCCGGGCCAGCTCTAGTTTGCCGGCGTTGCCGGTGGCGTTATCTGTGACCCCGTAGTGCCAGGAGTCCAGGTGGCCGTGAAGCAAGATGAACTTCTCCGGCTCCTCGCTTCCCCTTATCTCGGCGACCGGTATCGCCGCCTTCCTCCAGCGCTCGTCCAGCTCCGTGGTGATACGCGCCCTCACGGGCCCCTTCGCGAGCAGCTGTTTCAACTGCTCACCGCCCATGCGATTCACATTGACGATTGGGGTATGTGGCTTGCTCTCCAGGTTCTCCAGGGTCGGGATACCCCAGATCGTGGTCGCCATCAGTTCGTGGATGACCGCGGGGTCTGGATTGATGTAGATTTGCCCGACTGCCCCCCTCTGCTCGTAGTCCCGGATCACCTTGGGCAGGGACATTCCCTCGGTGAGCACGATCTTGCCCTGCACGTCGCCGGCCGTGTCCTGGGCAGTGGAGAAGAAGAACTGGCTCACGTCCCCGGCCAGGCTCCCTGGGACGTACACCACCTCGGCCTCGACGGTGCCAGCGGCGGAGTAGGCCGGGGTCTTGGCCCGAACCTCCTGGCCGTCCGACACCTCCAGCCGGGCCGAGATCGGCAGGCTCACGTACAGCTCCGGCTCGTAGAGGGTGTATGGGATGCCCAGCGCCTCGAGTCGACCCACCAGGTAGTCGATCGCCTTCCGCTCCTCCGGGGTCGCCGACAGCCTGACGGTTTTCGAGAACTGCTCCACCAGCGCCCAGGGCTCATCCTTGGAGATGGCTCCGAGGATCGACTGCTCCAGGTTGCCCTTGATCTGTGGCTCAGCCATGTTGCTCCTCCGTTTCTCTCCGAAAGGTACCGGCCTATCTACCGACCGATGCCAGCTCCTCGAAGACCGCCGCGCTCGTCCGTATCCCGCGCCAAAAAGCCTCCAGGGTCATATTCTCGTTGGGCGCATGGTTGGTCTCGTCCGGATTCCCGTAGGGTACGAAGACCACCGGCAGACCGAGGGTCTTCGTGAATGGGTACATCGGCAGCGTCCCACCGGAGCTTGGCCTGATCAGCGGCTCGGCCTTCCAGGTCTCCCGAACGGCTCGGACTATCGCCTTCGCAGCAGCCGTTTCACTGGAACTCCGCGCAGGCGGTACCGCGCCGCCGACTCTGCGCACTTCGACGCGCGGTGCATGCTCCGCCACGTATTTGACGATCCGTCGGTACATCACGTCCGGGTCCTGTTTCTCGACGAGCCGGACGTCAATCTTCACCAGCGCCTTGCCAGGCAGCACGGTCTTCGTCCCCTCCCCCAGGTAACCGCTCTTGAAGCCAGCGATGTTGAGGGTGGGCTGGAACATCAGCCCCTCGAAGTGCTCCTGAGCCTCGAGCCCCACCTCCAGCGGCAGTGCAAGGGAAGAGGTGAACTCCTCCCTGCTGAACGGAAGTGCGGCTATCAACTGGCCCTCGTAAGGGGTAGGGGGCACCACCTCGTCGTAGAAGCCCGGGATCGTCACGCGGCCTTCGGCGTCCTTCATCGTCGCCAGCAGCTGGACCAGCGTCCAGGCCGGGTTGGGGACCACGTTGCCAAACTGCCCGGAGTGGAGGTCGCGGTTAGCCCACTCGCACTCCAGCTCGAGGTACAGGAGGCCGCGGACGCCGAACTCGATGACCGGCCGCCCGCTCGCGTCGTAGGCCCCATCGCTGCAATAGAGCTGATCGGCCTTCAATCGCTCGCGGTTCGCCTCGACGAAGGCCAGCAGGCTGGGGCTCCCCATCTCTTCCTCGCCGTCGAAGAGGAACTTGTAGTTCAGGCGGGGCAGTGCGCCGATCGCCCTCAGGGCCTCTACGGCGAAGAGTTGCGGCAGAAGTTGCCCCTTGTTATCGGCACTGCCCCGGGCGTAGACTCGGCCATTCCGTACTGTCGGCTCAAACGGGGGCGATACCCAGGCCTCATATGGCTCCGGTGGCTGGACATCGTAGTGCCCGTAGACGAGCAGGGTGGGCGCCGCCGGATCCACCGTCAACTCCCCATAGACGACCGGCAGGCCCGCCGTGGGGAGTACCTCCCCGTGAAGTCCCAGTTCCCCCATCACGTCACAGAGGAGCCGAGCGCACTCCTCGACGCCAAGTCGCTGGGCACTCACGCTCGGCTGTCTCAGCAGGCGAAAGTACAGATCCAGATAGCGCTGCTCCTGGCTCTTCAGGTAGCCGTCGAGAGATTCCTCCTTGCCCATTTCTCCTATCCTTCCTGCGCCGATCACTCAGCGGATAAGTCGTAGCGACGGCCGCCCTTCATCACGAAGCCGACCCGCGTCAACGCCTCTATATCCTTCAGGGGATCCCCGCGTACCGCGACCAGGTCCGCCAGCTTGCCGGGTTCCACCGTTCCCACCCTATCCTCGATCCTACACACCTGCGCTGCTCGCGACGTAATGGCCTGTATGGCATCCATTGGCTTTGCCCCGAACTCCACTACCTTGACCGCCTCGTACGGCAGCAAGCCGTGCATCGAGTCCGTGCCCAGCGCCCATTTGACCCCGGACTGGATGATGTGGACCCAGTTCTTACGTGCGGTCTCCCGACCCGCCAGCACCTTCTCCCGAATGGCAGTGACGTGGAAGTCGGCCTTCTCGATGCCCTCAGGGTGGTACAGGATCGCGAAGGTGCCTACCAGCCAGGCCCCTTTGGAAATGGCAAGATCCACGTCGTCGGGTGTCGCCAGGGCAGCATGCTCGATGGTGCGCACGCCCAACTCCAGGCATCGTCGCATCCCCAGGCCCCCATGCGCATGGGCGGCCGCGTAGGTCCCACCTCGCTCTGCCTCCTCTACGATAGTTGCGATCTCGGCGTCGCTGTAGCTGACCCTGTCGACGCCCACCTTACTTGACATGCCGCCGGTTGCGAACAGCTTCAAGAAGTCGGCGCCTGCCTTCAAATTCTCCCTCGCGCGTTGGCGTATGGCGTCAGGCCCATCCGTAAAGGTGAGGGCACCGCCGTGACCGTTGGTCGCGGTCAGAGGGCGCGTGGAGATTACCAGCCGCGGTCCGGGTATCTGTCCTGCCTCAATGGCTTGGCGCGTCTCCACGTCCAGGAAGTGCTCTTCTCCCATGATCCGTGCCGCGGTGACGCCCGAGCTGAGCATCCGACGCGTATTGCCCACTACACGAAAGAGCTGACGGGTGGCAGGCTCCATCATCTGGCCGGACTGGTTGCCCAGCCCTGGAACGATGGAGAGATGAGTATGGGCATCGATGAAACCCGGCAACAAGGTGAAGCCCTGGAGATCGATGACCTCCGCCTGGGCAGGAACGGCGACCTGGGCCACAGGGCCTGTGGCCAGGATCAGGTCATCCTCCACCAGCACCACTGCCTGCTCGATAGCCTTGCCGCCGCGGCCGTCGATCAGTTGCTGAGCTAGAATCGCTGTAATCACCGCAAACCTCCTCGATTGATCGAGTGTTGGGACACGACACGCTCCCGTGCGCCAAACAGCAAAGGGATTCGGACGACTGCCACAGCCAGGGTGAGCCCCCAGACTGCGGCGAAAGTGCCGGTCGCCTCCAGGGTATAGCCGCAGAGGGGTCCCGAAAGCGACGAGGCTACCTGCCCGATGGTACCGGCAACGGACACGGCCAGACCGGTGCCGGCCGCGGCGAACCTCTCTCCCACATAGATCACCATCACTGGTATAGAGAAAGCAGCGCTCACTCCTGCGAGGAAAGCTGTCACCAGCAATACAGTGGGATCTCGGCTGATCGTCAGCACGGCGAGACAAGCAGCCATGAGGAGAGCACCCCCCAGTAGCACCGGTGGGCGGCTGCGCAGACGGTCTGAGGTCACGCCGGCCAGGGGAGAGAAGAGGGAGAGCGACACGTTTACCAGGGCACCCACCAGCCCGGCCTGGACCGCCGTGTAGCCGAAGTCCACGCGGGCGAAGGTAGGGAGCCAGCCAGAGATGGCGTAGACGGCCAGCATCCCCAGGAAGTGGAAGCCGATCAGGTTCCAGAAGCGGCTGCTGCGCACCAGCAGCCTCAGCTCACCATGTCGATTAGGAGACGCGACAGGGCGAGATCGCGGCATCCCGACGAAAACGCCTCCCAGCACCAGTACCCCAAAGACTGGTAGCACAAGAAATGCTTGTGCCAGGCCCCACTGTCCTGCCAGGAAGGGCAGGAGGGTGAGAGACAGGATCTGTCCGGCCCCTGCCCCCATCTCGAGGAAGCCCATCACCAAGCCGCGATTCGCTTTCGGGAAATTAGCGACCACGAATCGCACGGATGGGATGTATATCAAAGCGCCAGCGACGCCCATCACCATTCGGGCGGCGATGGCGATGGGATAGCTGGCGGCCGTGGCAAACAGGACTGAGGAGGCAATACTCAGGGCGGTTCCCACGGCCACCAGCCTGCGAGCGTCGAACCGGTCGGCCAGCATACCCGCGGGAATGTTGCACAGGGCGTAGGCGATCAGGTAGGCGCCGAACAGGTTGCCGACGCCGACGTAGTCTACCGACAGCCGTACCTTTAGCTCCTCGTACAGAGCCACGGGAGCCATCCGCTGGGCGTTGTGCAACGCCAGCAGCGAGCAAAGTACGGTGACGGTAGCCCAGGTTGGCACTATCGAACCCCTCACGCCTGAGCGATTAGCTCGGGCCAGGAGGCTAGGAATAGCGCCGTTACCTTCGTGCGCTCGGCCAGGGTTCGCACTACCATGAACTCGCGGTCGCTGTGGGCTTCACTTCCCTGTGGACCCATTCCATCCAGAGTAGGGGCGAACTGGGAAGCGTGGTTGCCATCCGAGCCGCCGCCGGTGGCGATGCCCTCGAGGTCCAGGTCGAGACTCCGCCCAATGGCCTGCAGCGCCTCGAACTGTCTGCGTGCCTCGGGCGTCTGCTTCATGGGCGGAAAGGTGATCCCACCCGTCAGCACGGCCGAGGTGTCGGGAACCTTGCTCTTTGCGGCGATCTCCTGCATCCTGGCATCCACCCGCTTTGCTTCCTCCAAACTCGGGACCCGGATGTCGATCTCGGCATATGCCTCCGCGGCGACCACATTCGATCGCTCGCCGCCTCGAACCAGGCCGACATTCAGGGTGGTACCGGTGCTGAAGTTGGTTAGAGCGTGGATGTCCAGGATCTTGTGTGCCATCTCCTCGACGGCGCTGCGGCCGTTCTCGGGTTGGGCGCCTGCGTGGGCAGCCCTTCCCTTGACGGTCAGCAGGTATTTCCCAACCCCTTTGCGCCGGATTACGTACTCCCCACCAGGTCTGGCGGGTTCGAATACGCACACCGTGCGCGCCTGGCGAGCCTCTGCCTGGATCAGCGGCGTGGAAGTGGGGGAGAGAACCTCCTCGTCGCTGTTGAAGATAACCGTCATCGACATCGCGTCGAAAGCGGGGTTGGCGGTGGCCTTCAGTGCCTCCAGAGCATACAGGAGGCAAACCAGGCCGCCTTTCATGTCGACCACCCCGGGCCCGTAGGCCCGATGCCCGTCCAGTCGGAAGGGACGCCTGGCCGCCTCTCCCGCCTGAAAGACCGTGTCCATGTGGCCGATGAACAGGATCCGCTGATCGCTGCTCCCCTGCCTGCGGCCGATCAAGTGGTCGCCGTATTGGGTCTGAGGCACACGCTCGACGGCAAAGCCGAGAGAGGCGAGCCGGTCGGCCAGGACCGCGCCGAGCCGATCGACCTCGGCCTTGTCCAGGGTGCCAGAATCCATGTTGACAATCTGCTCCAGGAGGGAGAGCATCTCCTGCTTTTTGCCGTCGATGTATGCGACAAGATCGTTCAAGGATATCCGCCTCCTATAGGTTGATCGCTGCTAGACGACCAAAGTGATCCTTACTTGTAGGGGCGGGGCGCTGTACCCGCCCGCCTGGTTTGCGGGCCGGCAGAGCCTACGGCCCCTACAGGTCAAGTCTTTCGTGGTCTAGCGCTAGC
>JAJYKO010001062.1 GCA_021788565.1 Chloroflexota bacterium | reverse complement strand
GGATGCGACCTTAACTGGAAGGCCACGGCCTGTCAGGGACCGCCGCTCCGCCAGGCCGTGACAGCTCGGACCCGAAGATTGATCGTGATGGGAGAGCCCACGTAGCCCTCCCAGGCACTTAACTAGATAGCCCCCGGGCACTCTCGCACGTCGGGAGTACCCGGGGTCATACAGATCAGCCCATACTCCAGCACGCGCACACGTACACCTCAACCGCATTTCCCTCGCCTGAACCGGTACAGCAAAAGTCATAACCAGTGGACACTCTTGTCCGTGCATCCAAGTGGTGGTGCCTCCAGACAGGTGCATCATGCTGCGAAGTCGAGAGATCACCGCGCAAAAGACCCGACATGGGGAAAGTAAGGAGACGTTCGACGAATGACATTGAGACGGATAGTGGGGAGGATGATCGCCACGGGGCGAATTTCGATGCACCTCGCGGTGGTTACCCTGGCGGTCCTGTCGGCCCTCGTTGGTAGCGGCCGTATGCTTGCACCGAAGGCTGAAGACAGCCCCAGATCGCCGGCCGCGGCAACCACCCACGTAGATACCGCGGGCATCGTGACACCCGCGCCGTTCGCACCGGGGATCGAGGATGGCGTCCTGTCGGGAAGAGTATTGGCCTCATCCCGAGGCGGCCTTCGCCCTTCAGGGGACACTCCTGGTCCATCATCCACCGCGGGACCCTCGCCCACAGCGGGCCTCTCGCCCACGGCAGGGCCTTCGCCGACACCCGGGCCCAGCCCCACGCCATCGCCCACGCCCGCTCCCAGCCCGACCCCTGCCCCCAAGAAGGACTTCAAGATCCAGACTTACAAGGTCGTGGAAGGGGACACATTGCTGGCCATCGCCAACCGCTTCGGCATCACCCCCGAGACGGTGCTCTGGGCCAGTAACCTCCGCGATGCCGACTCCCTCCAGATAGGCCAGGAACTCACCATACTGCCGGTCTCAGGCGTCCTGCACAAGGTGGTCAAGGGCGAGACCCTCCAGGACATCGCCGGCTCCTACGTGGCCGACGCGGCGAAGATCATAGAGGTGAACTCCATACCCAACCCCGATGCCCTGCAGGAGGGGCAGGTCCTGATCATTCCCGGCGGCATGATGAGGACCACCGAGCCGATCGTCGGCCTTCCCGCTGCTCCCAGCGCCCAGGTGCTGGCGGCCTCGCCCAGGTACACGGTCAAGGACGGGGATACCCTGATGTCCATCGCCGATGCCTTTGGAGTCAAGGCCTCCGCCATCCAGGTGGCCAACGGACTGATGGACCCTGACTCGCTGAGGATAGGGCTGGTGTTGTCGATCCCCGGGGCAAAGCAGACACCACCTGCCCCCGCGCCAAAGCCGACGCCTGCGCCGAAGCCGGCTCCCGCGCCAAAGCCGGCGCCTGCTCCGGCAGGCGGGGCCACGGGGGATCGGATAGCATCCATCGCGCAGCAGTACCTGGGCTACCCCTACGTCTGGGGTGGACACTCGCCCAGTGGCTTCGACTGCACTGGATTCACCTGGTACGTGTATAAGCAAGCGGGCATCAGCATTCCGCTGCACGACCTGTGGGGCCAGCTGGGCGCGGGGCGGAGGATCAGTCGTGACCAACTGCTGCCTGGAGACCTGGTGTTCTTCGAAAACACCTACCAGCCCGGTCTCTCCCATAGCGGGATATATCTGGGAGGGGGCCGCTTCATCAATGCGGAGACGGAGTCGGTGGGGGTGCAGATCCGTTCGATCAACGATCCTTACTGGTCCCCCAGGTTCGTGGGAGGATCGAGACCGTGGTAGGCTGCCACCGGATGCGGGAACGGCTGGGCCAAGCCGATCGGCAGCTTCCCTCTTGAAGGGCCGGCCCTTCCGGAGAGAGTGCATCAAGAGAGCACGATCATGGATGACCAAGAGAAGACAGAAGCAGCGATCCTTCGGGAGTTGGATGGCATCTCACCGGGGCGCCAGGCATTCGACCACCGATTCCTCGACACGTTCGAGACCGTCTCCGACGCCATCGTACGTCACTGGCTGCTGATCGCGAACTTGATTAACGGGCTGATCATCGGGGGGGCGGTCGCGGTCCCGGCCATGCGCGCTCTCGGTTGGGCGCTGATTCCAGATTTCCTATTCGCCGCCTACCACCTCATCTGCGAGCAGCGGCCCGAGCGCTCCTACTTTCTGTGGGGCTATCAGATGGCCGTTGATCAGCGGATCACGGCGATCTTCGGATCCAGCCTGCTGGCCGGCCTCGCTTTCATCCCGCTCAGGGGGCGATTGCAGGCCATCTCATGGCGAACGTACTTCATCCTCAGCCTGCCGATGGCTGTTGACGGGTTCACCCAGCTCTTCGGGTGGCGCGAAAGCAACTGGGAGCTGCGAACCATCACCGGAACGCTCGTCGGCGGCGGGATGGTCTGGCTGGTCTATCCCTGTCTGTGGGAACCGCACGACGCGCGTTGAAGAGATCGTAGGGAGGGGATCACGGAGATGCGGAAGCCCGGGCCGTTTCTGGTCCGGGCTCCCCTCATTTGGACCCAGCTTCCTCGCTAGTTGGACTGGACGCTCTGACCGAAGCCGCCCATCATGCCGCCGCGGTAGCTCGTGCCGGTGTTGCCCGTTCCGCCACCCATCATTCCAGCCCCGGTCTGGCCGCCCATCATTCCACCGAAGCCGCCGCCCATCATCCCGCCGAAGCTACCAGTGAGCCCTTTGCTCTCGATCTGGTTCTTCGCGGCCTGGGACATGTTCTGCAAAGCCTGGTTCGCCTGATCCTGGGTGAGGTAGCCGTAC
>JAJYKO010001061.1 GCA_021788565.1 Chloroflexota bacterium | reverse complement strand
CAGGGACCTCTTTACATTGGACTGCCCGAGCAGGCGGCCCAGGCCCTAGAAGATCTGCGGCAGAGCGGCAAGATAGGCTACGAACTGGCTGCAGAGTTCAACGCTCGGGTACTGATGGGCGCTTACGCTATCTATGGTGGCAAGAGAGATCGGGAGGAGCACCAGGGCAACGAGCCGGACTCCTCAGAAGACGCGGCGTAGGAGCGGGCTTCAAACCCGCTCCTACGCCGTTATCCCCCTATCTGTGACAGCGCTCGCAGGCTGCAGTTGGTCTGGCCCACCACGAGATGGTGACGCTCCGGCTTGGTCAGAATCGCCCGACGGAAGATCTCCGCGATCTCCTCGATTGAGGCACCGGCCCTCAGAGGAGACCGAAGGTCGACCTCGTTATCGTCGAAGAGGCAAAGCCTCAGATGGCCATCCGCTGTAAGCCGCACACGGTTGCAGCTCTCGCAGTAGAAGTGACTCATCGGACTGATAACCCCGATGGTGCCTAATGCGCCCGGGATCCGGTAGTACCTCGCGGGGCCGTTCCCGTTGGGGCCGGCGCACTCCTCCAGCCCACCCAGACCCATGAGCCTCTCCATGATCTCGTCGGCGGAGATGAACCCCTCCTCCTCCACCGGCAGGTTGCCATCGAGCGGCATCGCCTCAATGTACCGCACGTGCCAATTGCGCTCCATGGTCAGCCTCGCCAGGTCCAGCACCTCGTCGTCGTTGACCCCGCGCAGCACCACCGCGTTGATCTTGATGGGAGACAGGCCTGCCAGCTCGGCAGCCTCGATGCCGCGCAGCACCTTATCCAGGGCGTCAAATCGGCTAATCCTCAGGAACCTTTCTGGGCGCAGGGTGTCCAGGCTCACGTTGATCCGCTTCAGGCCAGCCTGAACCAACGGCTCCGCGAGCTGGGTCATCAGGATTGCGTTGGTGGTCATGGCGATGTCCTCGATGCCGGGAATCGCCGCCAGGCGCGCCACGAGTTGGACCACGTCCTTCCGGACCAACGGCTCTCCGCCCGTGATCCGGATCTTGCGCATTCCGACCATGGCCGTGGCCCGCACTATGTGCTCGATCTCCTCGAAGGTGAGGATCTCGTCATGCGGGATCCAGGGCACCCCCTCCGGAGGCATGCAGTAGATGCACCGAAGATTGCATCGGTCTGTGATCGAGACGCGCATGTAGTTGATGGCTCGCTGGAAGCTGTCCAGCAGGCCCGGCTCGGTAGTCAACGGTTTGCCCTCTCTAGGCCTCAGCTATTGGGACTGAGGACTGTGGACTGTGAACTGTGGACTGAGTGCTTCGGTTACCACTCAGTCCTCAGTCCTCACCTCTCAGTCCTCGACTTGTCCAGGCTTTCAAGGCACTCTCGGTAGTGGGAAATGCCAGCTCTTCCCAGGGGATCTCATCGGGACCGAAGAAAGTTGCCTCTAAGGCCTCCGGCGTAGGATGGGGCTCCCCCTCCACCAACTCCGAAAGGTACACGACTGTGACGATCCCGACCTGGTTGCGAGAATAGACCCCCAGGAGCTGCAGTCCGTCCACGACGACTCCCAATTCCTCCTGCGCTTCCCTAACTGCACACTCCTCGGTGCTCTCACCCATCTCCACGAAGCCGCCTGGATAGGTCCACGCGCCAATTCTCGGTTCAATGCCCCGGCGCAGCAGCAACGCTTTCCCGTTCACTATCGGCAGCGAACCAGCGACGATCTTAGGATTCACGTAGGCGATGTAGCCGCAGGAAGGGCACACCAGACGCACCCTGTCGTCGCCCGGCGGTGTCTTCTCCTCGAGGCGGGAGCCGCACTCCATACAGAAAGGCATCTTGACTCCTCAGTTCCGGTTGGCCAGCCACACCTCGCCGTCGGCGTAGACCTCTTTCTTCCAGACGGGCACCGACTCCTTCAAGCGGTCTATCGCGAAGCGGCAGGCGTCGAAAGCTACGTCGCGATGAGGTGCAGCCACGGCTATCACCACGCTGGCCTCACCGATCTCGATGCGGCCGACCCTATGGACGATGCGCAGGTGGTGGAGCCCCCAGCGCCTTGCGATCTCGGTGCCGATCGCCTGCATCTCGCCGATGGCCATCTCCGGGTACGCTTCATACTCCAGGTAAAGTACCTGCTTACCGCGATTCTGATTGCGCACAACTCCAACGAAGGTCACCACCCCCCCGTCCTCGTCGTGGCGAATCGACGCCACCACCGCGTCGACGTCGATAGGGTCTGGCGTTATGTCGAAGTCGGCTCCGCCACTGACTGGAGGGATGAATACGACCTCGTCCCCCTCTTTGAGAGGGATCCGGGCATCGACATACTGGCCGTTGACCGCGAACCGGGTGTGGGGCAAGCTGGGTGACAACTGGGGGTGATCTTTGGCAAAGCCTTCCCAGACGTCCAGGGCAGTTGAGCCGACCGGCAAGTCGGCCTGCGTTTCCCGCAGGCCGACGATTTCACGGTATAGCGCGAAGAACTTGACCTTTACTAGCAACGTGGGGCTTCCAATCGGTGACTTATCCTTCCAGGATCGGCCGCTCGTGTTCCAGCAGCCACTCATCATGTGCGCCGATGTACATGGCGTAGTCGGTCAGTATCGCCTGGTGAGTCTTCTCTTCCTTCACCAACCAGGCGAAGACGGCTTTGGCCTCCGGGTTCTCGGCCTTGCTCAACTGCGCCGCATAGAAGGTGTGGCTTTTGTACTCATTCTTAATGGCCACGTCCAGGACGTCCTCGGCGTTGGCGCGGTCACTGATCATCGCCGCGATGACGGAATCCTTCT